>PXAW01000232.1 GCA_003567055.1 Hyphomicrobiales bacterium | reverse complement strand
GATGATGTCGCGCTCCGACAGGATCCCGGCGACCGCGCGCCCGTCTTCGCTGACGACGATGGCACCGATCCGTTTTTCGGCGAGCAGAGCCGCAGCCTCGGACAACGTGGCATTTGGCGAAATGGTGACGACCTGCGCCCCCTTGGCGGAAAGAACCTGCCGAACCGTCATGGCACCCTCCCTCATTGCGTGCATCGTGATGTGCACGTCCTGGCGTGCATCGTGATGTGCACGTCCTGCACAGTGTGGGGGACGTTGCCTGCGCTGGCAACCGTCACCCAGCGTCAATCGGCCCGCCAATCGCGAGGCGGCAGATTCCCCCGCGCCCTTGTCGCACGACGAAGCTGCTGCTAACTCCGCATCTGAGAGACGCCTTTCGAAACAGGGCCTGTGAGGCAGATCATGACCCGTCAAAGCGATATCGCTCCCGTCCACGTCATCGGCGGCGGCCTGGCCGGCTCGGAAGCCGCCTGGCAGATCGCCCAGGCCGGTGTGCCGGTAGTCCTGCACGAAATGCGCCCGCAGCGCATGACCGATGCCCACAAGACGCAGGGCCTCGCCGAGCTCGTTTGCTCGAATTCATTCCGCTCCGACGATGCGCAGAGCAATGCGGTGGGCCTTCTGCATCAGGAGATGCGCCGGCTCGATTCGCTGATCATGCGCATGGGTGACGCCCATCAGGTTCCCGCCGGCGGCGCGCTGGCCGTGGATCGCGACGGCTTCTCGGATGCGGTGACGCAGGCGCTCGAAGCCCATCCGCTGATCACCATCGATCGCGGCGAGATCGCCGGCCTGCCGCCGGAGGAATGGGACAAGGTGATCATCGCCACCGGCCCCCTCACCTCCCCGGCCCTCGCGGACGCCATCCGCGAGATCACCGGCGAGACCGCACTCGCCTTCTTCGACGCGATCGCGCCGATCGTGCATCGCGAATCGATCGACATGGGCAAGGCCTGGTTCCAGAGCCGCTACGACAAGCCCGGCCCGGGCGGCACCGGCGCGGATTACATCAACTGCCCCCTCGACAAGGAGCAGTACGAGGCCTTCATCGATGCGCTTCTGACCGGCGACAAGACCGAGTTCAAGGAATGGGAGGCCAACACCCCCTATTTCGACGGCTGCCTGCCCATCGAGGTCATGGCCGAGCGCGGGCGCGAGACGCTGCGTTACGGGCCGATGAAACCGGTCGGCCTCACCAATCCGCACAATCCGGAGGTCAAGCCCTACGCCGTGGTGCAGCTGCGCCAGGACAATGCGCTGGGCACGCTCTACAACATGGTCGGCTTCCAGACGAAGCTGAAATACGGCGCGCAGGCCGCGATCCTGCGCATGATTCCCGGCCTCGAGAACGCGGAATTCGCCCGTCTCGGCGGCATCCACCGCAACACCTATCTCAATTCGCCGCGCCTGCTCGACGCGACCCTGCGGCTCGAAGCCATGCCGCGGCTGCGCTTCGCCGGGCAGATCACCGGCTGCGAGGGCTATGTCGAGAGCGCCGCGATCGGCCTGCTGACCGGGCGCTTCTGCGCCGCCGAGCGACTGGGCCAGCCCCTACGCCCGATGCCGGCGGAAACGGCGCTCGGCGCGCTCGCCAACCACATTACCGGCGGCCATATCGAGAGCATCGACGAGGGTCCGCGCTCCTTCCAGCCGATGAACGTCAATTTCGGCCTGTTCCCGCCGCTCGAGAAAGCACCCATGGGCGAGAACGGCAAGCGCCTGCGCGGATCGGCCAAGGCCATCGCGCGCAAGCACGCCCTCACCGACCGGGCCCGCGCGGCCCTCGATGCCTGGCTGGCAGAACCGGCGGCGCGGGAAGTGGCCTGACGTCGCGCCCGATCACGAGCCGCGTGCGCGGCCCGATCCGCGCCAGCAGGCGCCGCAATTCCGGCAGGGCGAGGGCGACGCAGCCCTCCGTCGGCGTGAAGCCCGCTCGCGCGGCATGCATGAAGATCGCGCTGCCGCGCCCGCGCAGCGGGCGAGGCATGCGGTTCCAGTCGATATCCACGACGAGATCATAAAGCGCGTCGTCGCGCCACATCCGCTCATGGCGGGCACGCGCCGGCAGGCGTATCAGACGGTTGTAACGCGGATCGGCGGGATCGTCGCACCAGCCGTCCATGGGACGCGTGGCACGCGCGGGCAGGCCGGTGCGCGGGCGCGGCGGGTGGCGATCCGGGCGGAAGAACAAGGCAAGCAGCGCGAATTCGCCGATCGGCGTGGCGCCGTCACCCTCGCGCTTGCGCCGGGTCATCCCGCCCTTGCCGATGGCGCAGGGCAGCACCCTTCCCCCGGCAATGAGCCAGCCGCGCGTTCCGTCGCGCGGCGCGGGCAGGACGCGAATTCTTGCCAGGAATCGCCGTTTCATGCCATTTCCCTGTGGTTGACGCGGTTGCTGCCGCATGCGGGACTTGCCGGAAGCCCGGCCCGGGTTACTCTGCGCGTGAGCGGGTTTCCCGGCGAATCTGTCAGCCGCAGGCGGGGCGCTCCCGCATATAGTCGAGGATAGTGTCTGATGTCGAAAGCTCACCGCCTTCTCGTCGTGGATGATGACCACGATCTGCGCGAGACCCTTGCCGAGCATCTCGCCCTGCACGAGGAGTTCGACGTGGCCACTGCCGAAAACGCCAGCGCAGCGATGAGCACGGTCCGCAACGAGCGGATCGATCTCGCCATCATGGATGTCGGCCTGCCGGACATGGACGGGCGCGAGGCGGTGAAGCTGATGCGCAAGCACGGTTTCCGCTCGCCGATCATCATGCTGACGGCGCAGGGCTCCGATTCGGACACGGTGCTCGGGCTCGAAGCCGGCGCGAATGATTACGTCCCCAAACCCTTCAAGTTCGCCGTCCTCCTCGCGCGCATCCGCGCCCAGCTGCGCCAATATGCGGCGAGCGAGGATGCCGTCTTCCAGATCGGCCCCTACAGCTTCAAGCCGGGCGCCAAATTGCTCGTCGCGGAAAGCGGCTCCAAGCTCAAGCTCACCGAGAAGGAAACCGCGATCCTGCGCTTTCTCTACCGCGCGGATCAGCAGGTCGTGCCGCGCGACACGCTCCTTGCCGAAGTCTGGGGCTACAATGCCAATGTCACCACGCATACGCTGGAGACGCATATCTACCGCCTGCGCCAGAAGATCGAGCCGGATCCCTCCTCCGCTTCGCTGCTGGTGACCGAGGGCGGCGGTTACAAGCTCGTGCCCTGAAGGGCGGATCGGATACCCCATGTCGCTCGACGACGACATCGCCATGCTGGCTCAGGCCCCGCTTCTGGGGCTGCTGGAGCGTGACGCGCTGCGCCTGCTCGCCTTCGCGGCCGACAAGCGCCGGCTGCGCCAGGGCGATGTGCTGTTTCGCAAGGGCGATCGCTCGGATGCGGGCTACATCGTCACCGAGGGTGAGATCGGGCTCGATACCGGCGGCGGCAAGCCCGTCGTGGTGGCGCGGCGCGGCGATCTGATCGGCCAGACGGCCCTGTTCATCCGCGCGCACCGCCCGGCCACCGCGACGGCGCGGGCGCCCTCCGTCGTGCTGCGGCTTTCCGTCAGCCTGATCCGGCGCGTGCTGGAGGAATATCCGGAGGTGGCGGCTTCCATGCATGCCGCACTCGCCGAGGAACTCGGCGCCTTCAACCGGGAGCTCGCGCGGCTGGGTACGCGCTTCGGCTGATCTCATGAGCGAGACCGCCCCGATCATCCGCGCCGCCGCACCCGCCGATCTCCCCGCCATCCGCG
>PXAW01000148.1 GCA_003567055.1 Hyphomicrobiales bacterium | reverse complement strand
GCGCCGATCCCGAGCGCGCGCCGCGCGCCATCACGCAGGGCGCGCCCGGCTTCACGCAGGGCCAACCCGTAGATGTGCCAGCGATCGGAGCGCCCGCTCAATCAAACCCCCACCCGCAACCGCCTGCTTGCGCTGCCGTTTCGCGGAAACGGAAGATGTCCCGATCCGCGAGGGCGACGGCAGGCGACAAAGCTGCGCCTATCCTCTCACCTGAACCGGCTATGGTTAACAAGCGGTTTCCCTCTTGCCACAAATACAAGCAATTCCGGAGCAGTGATTCGGGCAAGCGCGCACGCGACAGCATGCAGGCCGCGTATCAGGCGGGTTCGCCCGCCGCCGGGAGCTTGCAAAAACGTGCGGCGAAGAAGCCGTCGAGCCCCTCCGCGAGGCCGGGGCCGCCGCGATGGGGCAGAGCGCGGAAATCGCCCTGCGCATCGATCAGGCCCGCGAGATCCTGCGCCGGATCCGATGCGGCGAGTTCGTCTGCGGTGATCGCAAGGCGCTGCATATCGCCATGGCGCTCCAGCAGGTAGCGCGCCTGTGCCTCGCCCTCTTCCGGTTCCAGCGAGCAGGTGCAATAGACGAGCCGCCCACCCGGCGCGAGCAGCGCGACGGCCTTGTCGATCAGGCGGCGCTGCAGATCGGCGAGCTTGGCGATATCCTCCGGCGTCTTCGTCCAGGCGACATCCGGATTGCGGCGCAGCGTGCCGGTGGCGGAACAGGGTGCATCGAGGAGGATCGCGTCGAAGCGCAGATCATCTTCCAGCGCCAGCACGTCGGCTGCGCGCAATTGCGCGGTGAGTCGCAGCCGCGCAAGATTCTCCGCGACCCGCGTCAGACGCTTCTGCGACCGGTCCACGGCGAGCACATCGGCGCCACGGGCCGCGAGCTGGACGGTCTTGCCGCCGGGCGCGGCGCACAGATCGGCGACGCGCTCACCGGGCCCGCCCGCGAGCAGGCGGGCGGGAATGGCGGCAGCCGCATCCTGCACCAGCCAGGCGCCCTCGTCATAACCCGGCAACGTCTCAACGGCCCGGCGATCGGAAAGGCGCAGCGACCCCGTCGGCAGAATGCGCGCATCGAGCCGCTCGGCCCAGAGCGCGCGCGCCTGCCCATCCTGATCGTCGCGCAGGGTGAGATCGAGCGGCGCTTCCCGGCGCAGCACGCCAGCCATGGCGATGCATTCCGCTTCGCCCCAGCCCGCGAGCCAGCGCGTACGCAGCCATTCGGGGAGATCGTCCAGCGGCCCGGCCTCGGCGAGAATAGCCTCGCGCTCGCGCGCGATCCGCCGCCCGAGGGCGTTCACGAGTTTCGCATAGTGCTTCAGGTCGGGATGTGCGCGCGCCAGCGCCACGCCGGTGGCGACCGCAGCGTGATCGGGCACGTCGAGAAAAAGGATCTGCGCGGCGATCACGGTGAGCAGATCACGCAGTTGACCCTTGGCGGGCTTGCCCGTCATGCGCGAGGCCAAAGCGGCCCGGATCGTGCCCATCCTGCGGAAGGCGACGATGCAGATGGCGCGGGCCAAAGCCGCGTCACGCTGGGGAATCGGGGTCTTCATCGCGGCCAGAGCCTGCGGGAAGGCATCGTCGAGCGGCCGGCGGCTGCGCAGCACCTCGCCGATAACCGTGAAGGCAAGGCGGCGGGCGGCGAGCCCCTCGCCGTCATCGCGCCTGATGCCCGCGCCAGGCGCGTTACGCGCCGTATCGCGCGATGGTGCGGGGCGCTGTTTGCGACCGGTTTGGTCCGGCGGAGTGTCAGCAGAAGATGTCATGCGGCGAAAACCATGCGCGATGCGCGTCAAAAGAAAAAGGCTGCGGCAGGCTTATCCCACCGCAGCCCCGAAAGCGAGCCCAAGCAGCGCTGAGCTGCTGATAAGACCAAGCAGCTTTGAGCTGCCGATATGCCTTTGCACGCGCCCGATCAATCCTTCTGCGGCGCGATCGCCACATCCAGGTCGATCATGTGACCGGCGCGATCGCGCTTGGAGGCGAGGTAGCGGACGTTTTCCGGGTTGGTGCGCCCGATCGAGCGCTCATCGGCGACCACGTCCAGCCCGGCCTCCTCGAGGGCGCGAATCTTCACCGGATTGTTGGTGAGCACCCGTACGCGTTTCACATCGAGCTCGGTGAGCATCTGCGCGGCGAAATCGAAGCGGCGCTGGTCGAGACCGAAGCCGAGGGCCGCATCGGCATCGTACGTATCGAAGCCTTCCGATTGCAGCTTGTAGGCGCGAATTTTATTCGCGATGCCGTTACCGCGGCCCTCCTGATCGAGATAGAGCAGGATGCCGCCATCCCCCTCGGCCATGGCCTGGACGGCGCCGCGCAGCTGATCGCCGCAATCGCATTTCAGCGAACCGAACAGATCGCCCGTCAGGCAGGCGGAATGCAGGCGCACGAAGACCGGCTTGTCGAGATCCGGCTTGCCGACGATGATCGCGACCTGGTCGCGCATGCCTTCGCCACCGCGAAACACCACGAATTCCGTCTCGTGTGCGCCCTCCAGCGGCACCGGCGCACGGCTTGCGATGCGCAGAAGCTTCGCCTGCTGCTTGCGGAAAGCGCGAATCGCCTCACCCGTCACGCTGAGGATGCTCGCCTCGTGCTCCATTCCCTCGGGAAGCGGGATCACCAGGACGGCGGGGGTCACGAACGACAATGCCGCGAGTTCGAGCGCATCGAGATCGACCTGTGTCGCAGCCCGTACGGGCGCATCCACGCGCGCTTCGACGCGCCTGGCCAGGAGGGCGATCCGCTCCGCATCCACCACGGGCATCGCCAATGCGCCGGCATCCTCGCGCTCCAGCCCGATCCGGCGCAGGCGCGGACCGGTGAGGATCAGACGCGCGCGACCGCCGGCCACCGCATCGATGCGACGGCACAGGGCGTCATCGAGATCCTCGACACCGAGAACCAGCGCCCGCATGTCGTCGTTTTCGATGATGACGGGGCGCGCATGCCGGAATTCCGCAATCGCACGTTCCACATTCATCAGCACGGTATCGTCTGAATAACCGAGTACAAGACGCATCATCGACTAAGGTTTCCTGTATCGTGCGGCCCGCACCCCGAGAGAACCTGATCCGACACCGGATCAAACCTGTTCGCAAGAGGGACAAACCCTACATTACCCCACATGCAAGTGCCGCCCGGATTATCAAGATCTCTTCTGATGGATATCGGTCCGGGTCGGCGCAATTGCAAATGCTTCTACGGCTCATCAGTTCCGGCGGATCAATATGAGAGCGATTTCAAGCCTGCCCGGCGCTCAGGCATTCGAGAATTTCGGCGACGCCACCCCGGTGGCGCCCTTCGTCGTGGCCCAGCTCGGGCAATCCCTCGACGGGCGGATCGCCACGGTGACGGGGCACTCATTCTATATCAACGGCGCGGGCGCGCTCGACCACCTGCACGCCATCCGCGCGCATGTCGATGCGGTGGTGGTCGGTATCGGGACCGTCATCGCCGATGATCCGCAACTGAATGTGCGCCGCGTGGCGGGGCGCGATCCCGCGCGGGTGGTGATCGATCCCAATGGCCGCCTGCCCGCATCGGCCCGGATTCTGCGTGATGATGGCGCAAGGCGCCTCGTCCTGCGCCGGGCGGGCCGGGGTGAAAAGCTTCCCGAAGGCGTCGAGGAGATCATTCTCGACGGCCCTGATGCGGGCCCCGTCGCTCCACAGCAGATCCTGAAGCTGCTGCGCCAGGCCGGGTTCCGGCGGATCCTGCT
>PXAW01000356.1 GCA_003567055.1 Hyphomicrobiales bacterium | reverse complement strand
TCCTGCGAGGTCGTATCCGCATGAAGCGGCATGCGCATGGTATGAAAGCTCGTGCCCTCGGGCATCAGCCGCGCCCATTCCGCCTCGTTGACCGTATTGGTCGGCGGCACGATCACGCCGAGACGCGCGCGCCAGGAATAGGCGGAGAGATGGCGCGGAGCGCCGGGCGCTTCAGGCATCGCTGCCTCCCAGTTTGTGGATCGGGCGCTCTGCCACCGGGATCATCACCGTCTTGATCTCGGTATACATCGCCTCGCAGCCGCGCCCGCCCTCGCGGCCGACGCCCGATTCCTTGTAACCGCCGAAGGCGGAGCGCAGATCGCGCACCATCGGCGTGTTCACCCAGATCGTCCCCGTGCGCAAGGCCTGCGCGACACGGTGAGCGCGGGCGAGCCCCTCGGTCCAGACATAGCCGGCGAGGCCGAAACGGCTCTCGTTGGCGAGACGCACCACCTCCTCCTCGGTATCGAAGACCTGGAAGGTGGCGAAGGGGCCGAAAATCTCCTCCTGGCAAAGCCGCGCGCCATTGTCGCGCGACAGCATCGCCACCGGCTGCACGTAATGCCCCGCTTCCATCCCTGGAACCGCCTTGCCGCCGGCGAGGAGCCGCGCGCCCTCGCTCTCGCCGATCGCGACATAATCGATCATGCGCTGTTTCTGCGCGGCGTTGATCATCGGGCCGAGTTCGGTGCCCGGCACCAGCGGATCGCCGATGCGCAGGTTGCCCATGCGCGCCACGAAAGCCTCCATGAAGCGCTCCGCGATCGGGCGCTGCACGAAGATGCGGCTGCCGGCAAGACACATCTGGCCGTTATTGGCGAAGACCCCGAGCAGCGCGCCGTCGAGGGCGCGGTCGAAATCGGCATCGTCGAAGATGATGTTGGCGCTCTTGCCGCCGAGCTCCATGGCGGAGCCCTTGATGCCCTTCGCCAGCGCCGTCATGATCGCGCGCCCGGTCTCGGTGCCGCCGGTGAAGGAGACCATGTCGATCCCCGGATGACCCGACAAAGCCGCCCCGGTGACATGGCCGCGCCCGTTGACGAGGTTGACCACGCCCTCAGGCAGGCCGCAATCGCGCATCAGTTCGAACAGCCGCGCCACCGTCAGCGGCGTCATCTCGCTCGGCTTGACCACGCAGGTATTGCCGAAGGCGAGCGCTGCGGCGAGCTTCATTGAGGTCAGCCCCAGCGGCACATTCCACGGCCCGATCAGGGCGCAGACGCCCATCGGCTCGCGCGAGACCAGCGTGAGGAAGCCCTCCTCCTGCTGATAGAGCTCGCCGGCGCTGTGGTTGATATACTCGGCGAAGAACTTGAAATTATAGGCCGCGCGCGGGATGTGCATGCCGCGCGTCTGGGCGAGCGGGACGCCGGTATTGATGCTCTCCAGCGCCGCGAGCTCGTCCGCATGGGCCATGATTGCATCGTGGATCGCCATCAGCACCTGCTGGCGCTTGGTGATGCTGCTCTTCGGCCAGGGCCCGTGATCGAAAGCATGGCGCGCGGCGCGCACGGCGGCCCCGACCTCCGCCGCGTCCGATTCGTGCAATGTCGCGATCACGCTTCCCGTTGCCGGATCGGCGATCGGCAAGGCTTCGCCGTGATGCGCAACGAAGCCGCCGGCGATATAGCCGGATACGCCGCGCGGCGCGGCGACCAGCGCGTCGCGAAGCCGGATCGCCGTTTCGCTCCCCGCCATCACTTGCCTTTCCGTCATTACTTGCCTCCGCGCCCGATGATGCCACGGTCGGCCAGCTCGCCGATGCGTGCATCATCGAGCTTCAACAGCCCCTTGAACACATCCGCATTATGCTCGCCGAGCTCGGGACCGGGGCTGACGACGCGGCCCGGCGTGTCAGAGAGGCGCGGTGCGACATTCTGCATGGCGAGATCGCCGAAGACGGGATGCGCGACTTTCACGATCGCCTCGCGCGCCTTGAAATGGGCGTCTTCCAGCATTTCCGGCGCGCGGTAGATATCGCCGCGCGGGACGCCCGCTTCATCGAGAAGCGGCCCGAGTTCGGCGGCGGTCATGGTGCGCGTCCATTCTGCGATCAGATCATCGAGCTCGGCCTGATACTTGCCGCGCGCGGAATGGGTGGCGTAGCGCTCGTCCGCTGCGAGCTCCTCGCGGCCCATCACTTTGGCAAGGCGGGAGAAGACCGTGTCCTGATTGGCGGCGATCAGGACGAATTTCTCGTCCTTCGTCGGGTAGACGTTCGACGGCGCCACGTTCGGCAGGATCGCGCCGGTGCGCTCGCGGATGAAATCGGCCTTGTCATATTCGGTGATCAGCGATTCCATCACGTTGAGGACGGCCTCGTAGATGGCGCTGTCGACCACCTGCCCGCGCCCTGTGCGGTGCATGTTGTGCAGCGCCATCATGCCGCCGAGGCAGGCGAAGGTGGCGGCCAGCGTATCGCCGATCGAGATGCCCATCCGGCTCGGCGGCGTCGAGGGATCACCCACCACATAGCGCAGCCCGCCCATGGCCTCGCCGATGGCGCCGTAGCCGGCATTGCGCGAATAGGGCCCGCTCTGGCCGTAGCCGGAGACGCGAATCATGATCAGGCGCGGGTTGATCTTCGAGAGCTCCTCGTAGCCGAGCCCCCATTTCTCCATCGTGCCGGGGCGGAAATTCTCCAGCAGGATATCCGCGTCGCGCACGAGTTCGCGGATCATCTCCTGGCCTTCCGGCTCGCGGGCGTTGATCTCGACGGATTTCTTGTTGCGCGCGATGACAGGCCACCAGAGCGACTTGCCATGCGGCTTCTCACGGCCCCACTGGCGCATCGGATCGCCGGAACCGGGCTGCTCGACCTTGATCACCTCGGCACCGAAATCGGCCATCAGCTGGCCGCAGAACGGGCCGGCGAGCAATTGCCCCATCTCGATCACCCGCAGGTCGGTGAGCGGGCCGGAAAGGCGGGGATCGCGTATCGCCGTCATGACGTTTCCTCAATTTGTCCGGACAATCTTGTATCCAATTAATAACCGATCCATGCGATCTGGCAAGACAGATTGCTCGGATTTTCCTCACGTCGGCACATCGAAAAATGCGCAGGACGCCCGTATCTGGATACAATTCATGCGCAAAACACGCGTTTCGGCAATATTCTTGTAGACAGATGAGTTTGTCCGGACATATTTTAGAGCCATTCCCGGACCGGCGCGATCCCGCCGCAACCGGGCATGTGGTACGGTACACGATCATGGCCGCACCATGCATGCGAAGCCAACAGGGGAACATATCATGAGGAAGACATTTTCGGCCCTGGCCGTCGCGACGCTGATGGCGCTGCCCGGCCTTTCCGCGGCCCCGGCCCAGGCGCAGGTCGTGACGCTCGGCTCCACCGCCACCGGCGGCACCAGCCAGATCGGTCGCTCGATCGCAGCGGCGGTCTCCGAATACTCACCCCTGCAGATGCGTCCGCAGGAAATGGCCAATACGGCGGATTACATGCCGCTGGTGAATATCGGCGAAATCGATTTCGGCATCTCCAACGTCGTGCAGCTCTGGTATGCCCATCACGGGCTGGGCATGTCCGCAGGCACGCCGATGGGTGAGCTGCGCAACGTCGCCTCGCTGATGCCCTTCCGCGCCGGCTTCATCGTCCCCGCCGACAGCGATGTGCGCTCCATCGAGGACCTCGCCGGCATGCGGGTGCCCGGCTTTGCCGAGGGCACGCTCGGATATCACGTGACGCTGGCCTATCTCGCCAATGGCGGCCTGTCCTAT
>PXAW01000416.1 GCA_003567055.1 Hyphomicrobiales bacterium | reverse complement strand
GAATACGAGCCTTCGCAACAAGCCATTCTCGGCACGCTGCTGCCGAAGAACCTGTCCGTGCAGATCTTCACCGCACTTCTCGAGAACGCCGCTTCCGAACAGGGCGCGCGCATGTCCGCCATGGACAACGCGACCCGCAATGCCGGCGACATGATCAAGAAGCAGACGCTGATCTACAACCGCACGCGTCAGGCGCAGATCACGAAGGAACTCATCGAAATCATCTCGGGCGCCGAGGCGCTCTGAGTATCCAAGAGGACGAGATACCATGGCCAAACCGACCGGACATATCACCCAGGTCATCGGCGCCGTCGTCGACGTGCAGTTCGACGGGAACCTGCCCGAGATCCTCAACGCGCTCGAGACCGAGAACCAGGGCGAGCGCCTCGTGCTCGAAGTCGCCCAGCAGCTCGGCGAGAACACCGTGCGCTGCATCGCGATGGATACGACCGAAGGTCTCGTGCGCGGCCAGCCGGTGAGCGATTCCGGCGAACCGATCAAGGTTCCCGTCGGCGCCGGCACGCTCGGGCGCATCATGAACGTCATCGGCGAGCCGATCGACGAGGCCGGCGACATCGAGATGGAAGGCCTGCGCGCCATCCACCAGGAAGCGCCGAGCTATTCCGAGCAGTCGACGGAAGCGCAGATCCTGGTCACGGGCATCAAGGTCGTCGATCTTCTCGCGCCCTATTCCAAGGGTGGCAAGGTCGGCCTGTTCGGCGGCGCCGGCGTCGGCAAGACCGTGCTGATTCAGGAGCTGATCAACAACATCGCCAAGGCGCATGGTGGTTATTCGGTCTTCGCCGGCGTGGGTGAGCGTACCCGCGAGGGCAACGATCTCTACCACGAGTTCATCGATTCGGGCGTGAACAAGAAGGGCGGCGGCGAAGGCTCCAAATGCGCCCTCGTCTACGGCCAGATGAACGAGCCCCCCGGCGCGCGTGCCCGTGTCGCCCTGTCCGGTCTGACCATCGCCGAGCATTTCCGCGATCAGGGCCAGGACGTGCTGTTCTTCGTCGACAACATCTTCCGCTTCACCCAGGCGGGTTCGGAAGTGTCGGCGCTGCTCGGCCGCATCCCCTCGGCGGTGGGCTATCAGCCGACGCTCGCCACCGATATGGGCGGCCTGCAGGAGCGCATCACGACCACCACCAAGGGCTCGATCACCTCGGTCCAGGCGATCTACGTCCCCGCCGACGATCTGACCGACCCGGCGCCCGCCACCTCCTTCGCCCACCTCGACGCCACGACGGTGCTCAACCGTTCCATCGCCGAGAAGGGCATCTACCCCGCCGTGGATCCCCTGGATTCCACCTCGCGCATGCTCGACCCGCTGATCATCGGCCAGGAGCACTACGAAGTTGCCCGCGCCGTCCAGCAGACGCTGCAGCGCTACAAGGCGCTCCAGGACATCATCGCCATTCTGGGCATGGACGAGCTCTCGGAAGAGGACAAGCTCGCCGTGGCACGCGCCCGCAAGATCGAGCGCTTCCTGTCGCAGCCCTTCTTCGTGGCGGAAGTGTTCACCGGCGCGCCCGGCAAGCTCGTCTCCCTCGAGGATACCATCAAGGGCTTCAAGGGTCTGGTCGAGGGTGAATACGATCACCTCCCCGAGGCCGCCTTCTACATGGTCGGCAGCATCGACGAAGCCGTCGAGAAGGCCCAGAAGCTGGCAGCCGAAGCCGCGTAAGCTTCGCAGATATACCAACGGCCCGGTCCCGGTGACCGGGCCGCTACCCGCGTGTCGGGTCACATTGCACATGCATCAGGAACGAAGCCATGGCCACTTTCCACTTCGAACTCGTCGCCCCGGAACGCATTCTCTATTCCGGTGAAGTCGAGGCCGTGGAACTGCCCGCCACCGAAGGCGACATGACCGTGCTGGCGGGCCACGCCCCGGCCATGACCACGCTGCAGACCGGCTTCCTCGTCGTCGGCGAAGGCAGCAGCAAGGGCAAGCGGATCCTGATCCAGGGCGGTTTCGCCGATATCGGCCCCAAGGGCGCCACCATCCTGGCCGAGCGCGCCACGCCGCTCGAGGAACTGACCGCCGCATCGCTGGAGGAAGAGATCCTGCGCGTGCGCACGACGGCTGATTCGAAGGAGGAGGGCCCGGAGAAGGAAGCCCTCAAGGCGGCGATCCACAAGCTGGAAGAGGCCAAGGCGACGCTGCGCGCCTGAGCCCCGGCGCCGGGCATGAGCGGCGCCATCTGCCGTCACGGCGTAAACGGGGATAATGCTCAAGGGCGGCACCGGTCGTCCTTCGGCTGCGGGCGGAGGCGCGGGCCCGGCATTTCGCCTCAGGGGAGCCCCGCCTCACTCAGCCGGCCTCCACGTTCCGTCTCATCCTCTCGTCTTCCCTATCCTCTGCTCTTGCCCATCCTTTGATCTTGCCCATCCTTTGGTCTTGCCGATCCCGCTTCCGCCGTGCAGCATCGCCTTTCCGGCGTAGCGGTTCGTGCCGCCGCGCATGCCATCCGGAGACCGTTCATGGCCTATTCCCGACGACGTTCCTACGAACCCGGACACCGGCCCAAATTCCTCGTCATTGTCGACGAGACGCATGAATGCGCGCGTGCGGTCCGCTTCGCCGCCCGGCGCGTGGCACGGCTGGGCGCCAAGCTCGTGCTGCTCTCGGTCTCCGAGCCGCCTGACGGCTTCGAATGGCTCGGCGTGGGCGATGTGATGCGCGCCGAGGCCGAGGAGGAGGCGCAGGAGCGCCTCGAACAGGCCGCCGAAATCGCGCGTGAAGCGGCGGGTGTGCAATCCGAACACGCCATCCGCATGGGCGCCAAGACCGAGGAGATCCTCAAGCTGATCGAGGAAGACGAGGACATCTCCTTCCTGGTGCTGGCCGCCGGCACCGCAACGGAGGGCCCCGGCCCGCTGGTCACGAGCCTCGCCGGCAAGGCGGCATCGACCTATCCGGTCCCCGTCGTGATCGTACCCGGCGGCCTGACCGATGAGGAAATCGACGCCATTGCCGGCTGATCCGGCCCGGCTGATCCCGCCCGCGACAATTCCCAGGCCGCATCCCATGAATACCGATCCCTCCGCCGTCACGCCCGCAGATGCCGCTGCACGTCGTGCGGCGCCCGCCGTGATCTGCTATCCCACGCATACCCTTCCGGCGCCGGACATGGCCGCCTATCGCGCCGCACGCGAGACCCTCGTCCCGCGCGATACGATCATGGTGCCGCCCCGCGAGGCCGCCTGTTTCGAGGTGCCCGCCGGATGGTTCTTTCGCATCCGGTCGATCGAAGGGCCGCAGGTCGGCGATCTCAACCTGTTCAATGCGCGCGACCGCTCAGAGCGCTTCTATTCCGGCAAGACCCGCGCGCTGCATGGCACGCATGTCGGCACGGGTGACCGGCTATGGTCGGGCTTCCCGCAGCTGCGCCCGATGGCGACGATCACCCATGACACGCTCGACTGGTACGGTATCGACGCCGATGGCGGCGCCGTGCACGATGTCATCGGCACGCGCTGCGACCCGTATACACATCATCTCCTGAGTGGCGGCGACAGCTATCACCATTGCTGCCACTCGAATCTCACCCGCGCGCTTGCCCGCCATGCCGCGCAACCGCCCGCCGCCGTCGAGGCCGAGGTCCACGATGTGCTCAACGTGTTCATGTGCACCGGGTTCACCCGCGATACCGGGCAGTATTTCATGAAGGTGAGCCCGGTGCGCCCGGGTGATTTTCTGGAATTCTTCGCCGAAATCGAGCTTCTGGGCGTG
>PXAW01000414.1 GCA_003567055.1 Hyphomicrobiales bacterium | reverse complement strand
GGCGCAGATCAGGTGATGTGCCAGTCTGCGGCCCGGCCGTGTGGCGCCGTCAGCTTCTCGCGCAGTTTCTCCCGCGCACGGGAAAGGCGGGAACGGAAGGTGCCGACCGGCATGCCGGCGGCCTGTGCATTGTCCTCGTAGGAGCTCTCGGGGCGCATCGCCAGAGTGACGGCGAGCCGCTGCTCCCGGGGCAGTTCATCGACGGCATTCGCGATGTCGCGGCAGGCGACGCGATCCTCCTGGCGCGGCGGTGATGCGGTTTCCAGCGCGCCGTCGATCTCGATATCGGCCTCCTCGCGTCGCGCGCGCACGCGGCGGTTGGCGAAGACAGTGAAGGTGATCCGCCGCAGCCAGGCGGCGAGGCTGCCACCGCGCCAGCCATGGGATTTGCGCAAGGCGCGTTCGAGCGCATCCTGCACGAGATCCTCGGCTTCATCGGGATTGCGTTCCAGCCGGCGGGCGTAACGCCGCAATCCGGGAATTTCTGCGGCGATGCGGTGCGCCAGACGGCGCTTCTGCACCGGGTCCATCGTGGCTGGGGCATCGCTCTTCGCATTGCGCGCAAGGCTCTGCTCGTGCCCGTCTGCGATCTCTCGGCTGAGTGTGTCCTGCATGAATACGGCTATCGCCTCCTGTGGCGCCCTCACTTCATCCGTCTCAAAGGAGAGTGCAGAAGCGACGAAAAAGTGACGCTTGGGAAACTTTTTTCACGCCGCCCGGAACGATTCACCCCGCGAGACTGTCTGGAAGGGTAACGCGTCATACCGCGCAGGCAAGCGTAACGGCTTGTGCGGGCATGGCGTGCCGATCGATCGGAAACTGAAAAAGGGAATACGATATGAACTTCGCTCGTACCACGCTCGCCGCCGTTGCCGCACTGGGTATGGCTTTCGGTGCTGCCTCCCTGACCGGGACCAGCGTCACCACGCCCGTCGCCGCCCAGACCGCTCCGGCACCGGGTCAGGCACCGAACGTGGATGAGGATACGCTGCGCTCCTTCGCCGTGGCGACGCTGGAAATCCAGGAGATCAGCCAGACCTATCAGCCGCAGATGGAAGCGGCCGAGTCGCAGGAGCAGCAGCAGCAGATCGCCCAGGCTGCGAATGACGAGATGGTCGCTGCCGTGGAAGCGGTGCCCGGCATTGACGTCGACAGCTACAATGCCATCGCCGAAGCCGCGCAGGCCGATCCGGAGATGATGCAGCAGATCAACATGTTCATCGCCGAAGCCGCCGGACAGTAAGCTGCGGCGAGATTCGTGTGAACTGAAGGGCCGGCGGATCATCCCGCCGGCCTTTTTTGCGTCCCGGGTCAGAACGCGTCCGCGTGGATCTGGGCGAGTGCCGCACGCACGACCTGCATGTCGTCTCCCACAGCCAGAATCAGCCGCAGGTCGCGCCCCTCGCGACGGCCGATGGCAGCGCCGTGGATGGTCGGGCCATTCGCCTGGGGCGCGTGCATGCTGACGGTGAAGCCGGACAGATCGTCGAGGCTGTGAGCGGCAATGTCGATATCGATCGGCTGCGACGGCGTCTCACCATTCGCGCTCTCCTGCGCTGCAAGGCCGCGCGCGAGCATCTGCGGATTGCGCAGATCGCGCTCGGCCAGACGCCGCAGATCGAGCGAATCGAGGCCGGCAACCCGCGTCCCGCCCGGCGTGCATCCGCTCAGCAGCAATGCGAGCATCAGCGCGCAGGCGAGGGCGAGCCGATTCAGCCCGGTGGCGGGCCGGTGCGGATGGTCAAACAGGGGGCGGCGAATCGCACGAGCGAGCATGCGGCGATTATGCGCGCGCACCTTTCGTTGCAAAGCGATTTCTCGTTAGCGGGAACGGTCCGGGGCAGCCGTTGCGGCAATACACTCCCCTGCGATATGTTCGTTAATCCGAACGAATTCGTTGCATCACGCGCGAAATCCGGTCAAAAGAAGCGCCATGACAGACACGGTAAGCCAATCGACGCCCGAAAGCACATCCGGCGGGCCTGACGGTGATTTCGAGACCCTTGCTGCGCTGGCACGCGTGCAGGTTGATACGCCGTCGAGCCACGTGATGTATTTCGGCGAGAGCGAGCCCATCGAGATGGATTGCGGCGCCAGCCTTGCGCCGTGGCAGATCGCCTACCAGACCTATGGCGAGCTCGCGCCCGATCGCAAGAACGCGGTGCTGATCTGCCATGCCCTGACCGGCGACCAGCATGCCTGCAACGTCCATCCGGTGACGGAAAAACCAGGCTGGTGGCGGCTCTTCGTCGGGCCGGGCAAGGCGATCGATACCGATCGCTATTTCGTCATCTGCGCCAATGTGCTCGGCGGCTGCATGGGCACGACCGGCCCCGCCTCCACCAATCCGGCGACAGGCAAGCCCTATGGCGTCGATTTTCCGCTGGTGACGATCCGCGACATGGTGCGCTCTCAGGCCATGCTGCTCGACAAGCTCGGCATCGATGACCTGCTCTGCGTGGTCGGCGGCTCGATGGGTGGCATGCAGGTGCTGGAATGGGCCGCGCTCTATCCCGAGCGCGTCTTCTCCGCCATGCCGATTGCCGCCGCGACGCGCCATTCGGCCCAGAACATCGCCTTTCACGAGGTCGGGCGCCAGGCCGTGATGGCCGATCCCGGCTGGGCGTCGGGGCGCTATCTCGAACGCGGTACCCGGCCACGCAAGGGGCTCGCCGTGGCGCGCATGGCGGCGCATGTGACCTATCTCTCCGAAGGGGCGCTGCATCAGAAATTCGGTCGCAAGCTGCAAAGCCGCGCGGCGCCGACCTTCTCCTTCGATGCCGATTTCCAGATCGAGAGCTATCTGCGCTATCAGGGCTCGACCTTCGTCGAGCGTTTCGACGCCAATTCGTATCTCTATGTCACCCGTGCGATGGATTATTTCGACCTCGCAGCCGAGTTCGACGGCAAACTCTCGCGCACCTTCCGGGGCACGCCGACGCGGTTCTGCGTGATGAGCTTCACCTCCGACTGGCTGTTTCCGACGAAGGATTCGCGCGCCATCGTGCAGGCGCTGAACGCGGCTGCGGCCTCGGTTTCCTTCGTCGAGATCGAGAGCGACAAGGGGCATGACGCCTTTCTGCTCGACGAGCCCGACATGTTCTCCGCTGCCAAGGGCTTCATCGACGCCGCCGCGCGGGATCGGGGGGTGGCATGAACGCGCTGCCACCGGATGATTTCGTGACGCGCAAGGCCTCCCTCGCCGCCGCCGGCGCGCGTCCCGACCATCTCCTGCTCGCGGAAATGGTGGAGCCGGGCGCGCGGGTGCTTGATGTCGGCTGCGGAGACGGTTCGCTGATGGCGCTCTTGCGCGATCTGCGTGATTGCGATGCGCGCGGGGTCGAGCTCGACCGCGAGAATGTGAACAAATGCCTGGCCAAGGGGCTCGCGGTGGTCCAGGGCGATGCCGATACGGATCTGTTCGATTATCCCGATGACGGGTTCGACTATGTCATCCTGTCGCAGACGATCCAGGCGACGCTGCGCCCGCGTGAGGTGCTCGAGCAGATGCTGCGAATCGGCAAGAGCGGCATCGTCTCGTTCCACAATTTCGGTTACTGGCGCGTGCGCCTCGAATTGCTCCTGCGCGGTCGCATGCCGGTCACCGAGCAACTGCCCTACAGCTGGTACGACACCCCCAACATCCACCATTGCACCATGCGCGATTTCGTCGCCCTGTGTGAGCAGGTCGGTGCGGTGATGGAGCGTGCGGTGGCCCTCGATGCCGCGGATCGCCCGGTGCGCCT
>PXAW01000076.1 GCA_003567055.1 Hyphomicrobiales bacterium | reverse complement strand
GCCTCGTCGCGCCGAACGCGCGGATCATGAGCTTCTGATCACCGTCGAGCATCCGTCTCACGGGCGTTCGCGTAAGCCCGTGAGACGAGAACCTTGCGCACACGAAATCACGACTGCGCATCGCTGCATGGAACCGTCTCCGCCGCCGTGGATTGGTCTCGCGCCATTTCACAAAAGGAGTGACTCATGCAGGCAAGGCCGCAAAAGCTGCATTCCCGACATCGCCCCCTCGATCCGCGAGCAGAACCACGAGGCGCGTTTCGCGGCGCGATCGCGAAGGCGAGCCCGCTTTCGCTGATTCTCGCCGGTGGCATCGCCGGAGCAGCCATCCTGCCCGCGACTGCGCAGGCAGATTACACGGTGGAAACCGTTGCCGAGGGGCTGGCCAATCCGTGGTCGATGGTCTTCGTGCCCGACAGCCGCATGATGCTGGTCTCGGAGCGCCCGGGAGCCCTCCGGCTGATCGATCGCGACAGTGGCGAGATGCACGAGGTTTCCGGCGTTCCGGAAGTTCATGCCGAGGGCCAGGGCGGCCTGCTCGATCTCGCCCTGCATCCCGATTTCCCTGAAGAGCCCTGGCTCTACATGAGCTTCTCGGGCGCCGATGCGCGCGGTCACTCGACCACCTATGTCGGTCGCGCGCGCTTCGATCCCGACGCGCGCTCCCTCAGCGATGTCGAGGTGCTGCATGTGGTCGAGCCGCTCGTCAACAGCAACGCCCATTATGGCTCGCGGCTCGCCTTCGACGATGACGGTCATCTGTTCGTGACCGTCGGTGATCGCAATTCGAAGGATTTCGGCCCGCAGCACTACTCGCAGGACCGCAGCAACGGCCTCGGTTCGATCCTGCGCCTCAACGCGGACGGCTCTATCCCCTCCGACAACCCCTTTGTCGACGACCCTGAGGCGGATGACGCGATCTGGTCCTACGGCCACCGCAATCCGCAGGGGCTCGCCTTCCACCCGCAGACCGGTGAACTGTGGTCGAACGAGCATGGCGAGAATAACGGCGACGAGATCAACGTGATCGAAGGCGGCGGGAATTTCGGCTGGCCGATCGCGACCTGGGGCGTCGATTATCGCACCGGCGAGCGTTTCGCGCCCACACCGCCGGAAGTCGAGGGTACGATCGAGCCGGTCTACTGGTGGGAACCCGATCACCCCGAAGGCTTCCCGCCCTCCGGTCTGGCGTTCTATTTCGGTGACGCCTTTCCCGACTGGGAAGGTGACATGTTCATGGGCAACCTCGCCCACCGCTATCTCGGACGCTTCAGCGTCGATGGACACGCGGTCGAGCAGACCGGGCGCCTGCTGGAAGATCAGGAATGGCGCATCCGCGACGTCGCAGTCGGCCCGGATGACGGCTTCCTTTACGTCATAGTGGATGATTCCGACGCGTCGCTGGTCCGGCTGCGGCCTGAGTAAGGTACGCGCAAGAAGCCGATATGAGCCAACGTGCTCACACGTTTCCGACGGGGGCGCATTGACGGCGCCCCCGTCGTCCATGGGCGGGGCATCACCCGACGACAGGCAGCAGGCCCGCTCACGACGCCAGCTTGGCAGCCGCCTCGCGTGTGGTTCCGACGGCGGCATCGACCTCCCTGATCGCAGCAGAGACGGTGTTCAGGCCCTGAGATATCCGCGCGACCGCCGTGGCGGTGCCCTGCATGCCGGACGAGATGTCGCGCGTCACGGCGCTCTGTTCCTCAACCGCGCTGGCGCTGCTGACCACGTGATCGCGCATGCCCCCGACCGCGTCGGAGATCGCGGCGAGCGCCTGCGATACGTCTTCCGACACGGCCTGCACGCCGGCGATTTCCGTACTGATCTGCTCGGTTGCCTTCGCTGCCTGATTGGCGAGGTTCTTCACCTCCTGGGCCACGACGGCGAATCCCCGTCCCGCCTCCCCGGCGCGCGCCGATTCGATCGTGGCGTTCAATGCCAGCAGGTTGATCTGGCCGGCGATGGTCTGGATCAGCCCGACGATATTGCCCATGGCCGCTGCCGCATCCGCCAGCCGACGGGTCGAGTCCTCAGCCTGGCGGGCCCGGGAAAAGGCGTCCTCGGTGGCGCAACGGGACTTCGCCATCGTGTCGGAGATTTCGGTAACCGACGCTGCCAGCTCTTCTGCCGCTGCGGCCATGGTCTGCATATTATCCGCCGTAAGCCGCGCGGCATCGAGTGCATCATCGGATTCGCCGCAGGAGCGCCGCAGGGCATTGTCGATGTCACGAAAATTCTCGTTGATCATTTGTTGCAGGCGGATCGCCATACGCTTCTGCGCCGTGATGTCGGTCGCGAACTTGACGATCTTGTAGGGTTTGCCGGAAGGGTCGAGAATCGGATTGTAGGTCGCCTCGATCCAGATCTCGCTCCCGTCCTTCGCGATGCGTCTGAACTGGCCGGCCTGAAATTTTCCGGTCGCAAGAGCCCGCCAGAACGCAGTGTATTCATCGCTCGCCGCCAGATCAGGGTCGACGAAGATGCGGTGATGGCGACCGACGATCTCGTCTTCACCATAGCCGACGGCCTTGCAGAAATTCGCATTGGCCTCACGAATGGTGCCGTCGAGATCGAAAGCGATCACGGCCTGTGCGGCGTGAATCGCTGCAATCTGCCCTGCCCGATCGGCATCGGCATGCTTGCGTGCGGTGATGTCGCTGGCGAACTTGACGATCTTGCGGGTCTTGCCCGACGCATCGAGAATGGGATTGTAACTCGCCTCGATCCAGATCTCGCTCCCGTCCTTGCGGAAACGGCGAAACTCGCCCGAGCGGAACTCGCCGCGACGCAATGCGGCCCAGAAATCTGCGTAAGCCGCCGATTCAGCTTCTTGCGGATCGACGAAGATGCGGTGATGCCGCCCCGCGATCTCGTTCTGCCCGTAACCGGTCGCAGACCGGAAGTTCGCATTTGCTTCCAGAATAGTGCCGTCCGGATCGAAGGCGATGATCGCCATCGCGCGGTCGAGCGCAGCCAGACGCGCTGCCGCTTCGTCGAAACGTGAACCGAACATGACCTTTGCCCCCCAAATGCACCGCTTCACCACTTGGGGTTTGTACGTATGGAGCGCTAAACAATTGGTTAAAACAGAAATTAATGATTGCAGAATGCGCTCGGTCGAATTCAGACATTTCGCATCGTTTCAGTCACGCGAAAGAAAAATTGCGCCAGCACAATTCAGAAGATGGTCTCCTCCACACCGTGTAAAATGCCGAGAACTCAAGCATCAATAGAAGGCAAGACAAATCGACTCGCAGGAAATCTATTTAAGATTGCATCTGTTCAATTTCAGTACGTCCGAACAGATACATTGAATAAAATTCAATAAATATTAAAATTTTCGTGAAATAACAATGATCATAGGGCGCATCGGAGCACAATACATGCTGCGACTCATGATCAAAACCTGGATTGTGACTGGAATTATTTATGGAGGCGGCCATCTTCTTCTGCTCGACCATGTCCGGGCATCGGCGATCGATGCCTTTGCTGCCTCAGGTTATGATTATATCGAGATAAAGCGGGTTTCCCTGCCCTTCGATGCCCTGATCAGCATGCAGACGCAGGGGCGCGTCACGGCGTTGATGGATCGCCGCGAAATGGAAATGGGCCTGCGCCTCGATGGGAATCCGTTGCTGTCGCCTTCCATCGATGTTCAGGTCGGCATGGCGGGATTCATGAATCTCCGCTTCAAGCTCGGGCGCAGTTGAGGCGCGCCGCTCATTCCTTTGCGAAGGGACGCAG
>PXAW01000260.1 GCA_003567055.1 Hyphomicrobiales bacterium | reverse complement strand
TCTGCGGCATGGCCCGGGCGATGACGCCGCGCTCCAGCATCGCGGCGGCGAGCTGCGGGGCGATCTTGCGGGCGGGATCGAAGAAGACCCGGTCATCCTTGTCGGCGACGAATTCCACGGCGGCGAGCATCCCGTCACCGCGCACCTCGCCGACATGGCGATGATCGGCCAGCGCATCGCGCAGCCCGGCATTGAGATAGGCGCCGACCTTGCCGGCATTCTCCACGAGGCCGAGCTCGTCGATCAGTTCGAGATTGGCCACCCCCGCCGCCGCGCAGAGCGGATGCGCGGAATAGGTCCAGCCATGGCCGATCGGCCCCATCATGTCGGAGCCCTGGACGAGCCCCTCCCAGACCTTCTCGCCGACGATCACGCCCGAGAGCGGCGCATAGGCCGAGGTGAGGCCCTTGGCGATGGTGATCAGGTCGGGCTTCATGCCGTAGTGATCGGAGCCGAACATGGTGCCCAGCCGCCCGAACCCGGTCACGACTTCGTCGGCGATGAGCAGGATGTCGTGCTTGTCGAGCACGGCCTGGATCGCGGCCCAGTAGCCCTTCGGCGGGGGCACGATGCCACCGGTGCCGAGCAGCGGCTCGCCGATGAAGGCGGCGATGGTCTCCGGCCCTTCCGCCTCGATCAGGTCTTCCAGTTCCTGCGCGCAGAAGCGGCTGAAGGCCTCCTCGTCCATGGAGCGGTCGGGGCGGCGGTAGAAATACGGCGCCTGCGTGTGCAGGATCGGCGTGCGCGGCAGGTCGAAGGCGTTGTGGAACAGTGCCAGCCCGGTGAGGCTGCCGGTCATGATCCCCGAACCGTGATAGCCGCGCCAGCGCGAGATGATCTTCTTCTTCTCCGGGCGCCCGAGGATGTTGTTGTAGTACCAGACCAGCTTGATGTTGGTCTCGTTGGCATCCGATCCCGAGACCCCGTAATAGACCCGGCTCATGCCGTCCGGTGCACGGTCGATGATCATCTTCGACAGGGTGATCGCCGCCTCGCTGCCATGACCGGCATAGGCGTGATAATAGGCGAGCTGCGAGGCCTGCTGCGCGATCGCATCCGCGATCTTGGCCCGGCCATAGCCGACATTGACGCAATAGAGCCCGGCGAAGGCGTCGAGGCTGGTGCGGCCCTCGCGATCGACGATATGGCAGCCCTCGCCGCCGGTGACGACGCGGGTGGGCGTCTCGCCGCGCGCATGGCCGCCCATATGGGTCGAGGGATGGAAGAAATGGTCCCGGTCCCAGGCGGTGAGGGAGTTGTCGAGGGTGGCGTCGTCGCGCAGCATGGTGTCCTCCGTCATGCGATTCGTTTTCGCCGCGAGCATAGAACTTTCGCATGAGAGTTTGGGGCCGATCTGCCCTTGCGTAAGTCAGATCCGGGCCGTGTCGCGGTGCTCGGGCGGCCCGTCTGGTCTTTCGCGTCAACGCGATCTTCATCCGACGATGCCAGGGTCGCGCCCGGTGAGAAGACCAGAACAGGTTCCGTCGGCGGGTTCGGTGAGCAATGCGGCAGCGTCTTTTCAAACACCTTCGGCAACACCTCCGGCAGGCCTGCGGGTGGGGCTCCGGCTTTGCGACGGCGCATGGTGCGCACGGGCGAGGCCCTTGTACGCGGGTGCCGTCACCCCAACATTACGGTGGCAATCAGGGTGGTCATTGCGCTATGCGAGCAGCGGCATTTCCGTTACAGGAAGCTGCCTGGATATCCATCCGGATCCGATGAGTCTCCCGGCGGGGCGCGGCGCATCGCGGACCGCAGGGTGATGCATGCCGGCAGTGATGGTGATCGCGATGGCAGGAGCCTTGCATGGGCTTTTACACGGGGCTGTTACACGGGGCTTTGACATGGGGCTGTTACATGGGGCTTCTGACCGGCCCGCATGCAGGGCTCCGGTGACGAGACTGGCGGGAGAAGCGGGACAGAATGCTGTTTGGACGGCGCAACAGCCCGAATTGGCGTGAGAAGCTGCGCGGCGCACTCTGGCCGAAGCGCGGAATCACGCGTCCTTTCGTCTATCTTGCCAAACGTCTTCCCCGGCTTTCGGCGACGCCGCATGCGATTGCCGCCGGCTTCGCCTCCGGAGCGGCCTGTTCCTTCACGCCGCTGCTGGGCTTCCATTTCGTGCTGAGCTTCGTCGTCGCCTTCATCATGCGCGGTAACATGCTGGCCGCAGCCCTGGGAACGGTCGTGGGCAATCCGCTCACCTTCCCCTTCATCTTCGCCGCGACCTACGAGACCGGGCGCTGGATCTATTCATTCCTCGATGACGAGAAGATGCCGGATTCCGAGGCGATCGAATCGCAAAGCGAGGAACTGATCGAACGCGGCCTGTTTTCGGTCGATCTCGACCAGCTCTGGCCGGTCCTGACCACGATGATGGTGGGGGCCGTGCCGCTGGGCATCATCACTTTCGCGATTTCCTATATTGCCGTACGCAGCTTCGTGGTGAGCATGCAGCGCGCGCGGATACGCCGTCGTGCCCGCCGCGAGCCGTTGCAGAACGGCACGACGGTGCCTCCCTCCGACGAGTTGTGAGGGCGGCTCTTCGGGGTCAGCCCGGCCCTGAATCAGCGCGATCGCCGCTCCATTGCTGCGCGCCACCCTGATCCTTGCCGGCCTGATCCTTGCCGGCCTGATCCTTGCCCGACCCCGTATTCTGCCCCGGCATGGCCGCGCTGCTCGTGGCATTCAGGCTGCGGGCGAGGCGTTCGATGCGCTCGCTGGCCTTGACGATGGCGCCGGCCAGACGCGCTTCGCTGTCATGGGCGCGGGCATCGCCATTGGCCACGATTCCCTTCAACTCGGCGATCTCGGCCTCGAGCCGTGCGCTCTTGCTGCGTGCTTCGCCGAGTTCGTCGGCGAGGGTGAGCGCCGCCATGACCTGAAGGCGCATGTCGCCGATCTCGCCGAAAGCCTCCCGCATCTCGGCGATACGCCCGTCGAGAAGCCGGGCGAGACCATCGAGATGGGCCTCTTCGCCGTCGGCACAGGCCATGCGATAGCTCTTGCCCGCGATGTTGACCGTGACCTGCGGCACGTTCCTCTCCCCGGTTCACTCCCCGCGATCTGCGGCGAAACCCCTCAGCGATGCCCCGGATCGCCCGTTTCGGGCTCCTGGTGGGCGAGCACCTCTTCGATCGTGGCAATGGCGCGCGTCACGCGCCGTGAGACGTCCTGCGTCGCGGCTTCGACGCTGCCGAGCCGGTTGCTGGCGCTGTCGAGCTCGACGGCGAGCCGGGCGCGGTCATCCTGCATGATCTGCAATTCGGTTTCGAGATCACCGCGGGCGTGGTCAACCGCCAGACGCCTGTTCACCGCCGCTTCGAGCATGCCGAGCGAGGTATCGAGCCGGCGAAGCGCCTCTTCGAGCGGATTACTCATTACGCGAGCCTTTCCCCTTAGGTGCCTGCAAGGTAAGGCTTCGTGGCCTTGCCCGCAAGCACTCTGAACAGGCGCGGCCCGCGCCTCGCGATCAGCGCTTGATTTCGATCTCGACGAAGATGATCGGCGCGTCCGAATTGTTCACGATGTTGTGTTCGACGCCGCAGTTGCGGGCGTAGCTTTCGCCGGTCCGGATCGGATATTCCCGCTCGCCGTCTTCATCCACGACCGTGAGCGTTCCGCCCTGCACCGGCACCACGGCATAGGGCCAGGCATGCCGGTGCCACCCCGTTTCCGTTGCAGGCTCGAATGTCCAGCGTGTGATGCGCATGACTTCGTCTTCCGCCTGTAATTCCGCCAGCGCCTTG
>PXAW01000355.1 GCA_003567055.1 Hyphomicrobiales bacterium | reverse complement strand
GCCCCATCATCTGCCGCTGGAGGCTCACCCGGCTCATGCTGGCGGTGGCATCCTTCACGCCGATGATATTCTTCACCTCGAACAGCCGCGCCATGGTCTCGACCGACATGTCGACCACCGAACGCGGCGGGATGTTGTAGATGATCAGCGGCAGGCCGATCGCCGCCGCCACCGCCTTGAAATGCGCCTCCATGCCGGCTTGCGTCGGCTTGTTATAATATGGCGTCACGACGAGGACCGCATCCGCGCCCGCCTTTTCGGCATGGACGGCAAAATCGATGGCCTCTGCCGTGGAATTCGAGCCGGCACCGGCGATCACGGGTACGCGGCCCTTCGCCTCGTCGATCACGATCTCGACGACACGCTTGTGCTCGTCATGGCTGAGCGTGGGGCTCTCGCCGGTCGTGCCGACGGGAACGAGGCCTTTCGAGCCCTCGGCGATCTGCCAGTCGACGAGGCGGCGCAGGGCGTCCTCGTCGAGAGCATCGCCGGCAAAGGGGGTGACGAGTGCCGGGATCGAACCCGAGAAAGCGGGCGTTGAGGCGGATTGGGCGGACATGGCGGCCTCCTGGACCGTTTCCTGTTGTTGTCGTGCCGCACGCGCGGGCGCGGATGGGCTTTCACATAACCCTTGGCGCTTCGCGGCGCAAATACCATCATGCGCCATGATTCGGCTTTATCCGTGTTGCAGGAGCAGGCACAAGGATTTACCGGGCACAAGGATTTGCCGGGCATGCGTAATCGGGAGAGGGAAGCGTGATCAATCCGACGATCGCCACAGGGCGCCACCACCCGGTCCGCGCCCTCACAGCCGGAATGGCGAACGCGCTCCCGGCGGCGGCAAAGCTTCGCAGCAAGGCTTTCGCCCTGGCCGCTGCTTTCACGTTCTTCGTTATTCCGGCAATCGATTCCGCCGCGCGCGCACAGCCGCTGCCGGAGCAGATCGCTGTCGACGAGATCCCGGCCCTGTTTCCCGATCTTGATTTCGAGGTGGCCGAGGAGCCGCTGACGCATTACAGGTTCGGCCGTATTGTGGAAGGGGATGCGCTACGCCCGGCTGTTACGGACGAGGCCGCCGACGCCTTGCTGGAATGGGCCGCCGTGCGCTCGTCGGAATTGCGTGATTTCGAGCGGATCACCGCCTTCATGCGCAGCCAGCCGGATTGGTCGGGTCGCAGCCTGACGCGCCTGCGCGCCGAGCAGGCCTTCGTCGAGACCGGTCCCGGGCCGGAGCCCGTGCTCAGTTTCTTCGCCGATGAGGAGCCCCGTACCGCGCGCGGTGCGCTGCTGCTGACCCAGGCCTTGTGGGGATCCGGCGCGCGGGAGGCTGCGGAGCATCTCGCGCGGCAGTATTGGCGCGAGCGCGCCTTCGACGAGAGTACCGAGGCGCAATTCCTGCTGTCCTTCGCCGCCGCCTTCACCCGCTCGGACCATCGCCTGCGCATGGAGAACCGCCTCTTCGCGCAGGACTGGTCGGCGGCGCGGCGCGCGGCGCGGTTTGCCGGAGAGGAATTCGAGGCGCTCGTCGATCTGCGTCAGGCGCTGATGCGTGATCCGGCGCAGATCGACACGGCGATCGAAGCGGTGCCGGCGGCCCTGCGCAACGATTCCTCGACACTCTATGCCATGGTGCGCAAGGCGCGCCTCGATGGGGATGTGCGTGGCGCGGCGCAGATCAT
Source organism: Hyphomicrobiales bacterium (assembly GCA_003567055.1). Classification (GTDB taxonomy): domain Bacteria; phylum Pseudomonadota; class Alphaproteobacteria; order Rhizobiales; family Beijerinckiaceae; genus Saliniramus. The sequence goes on along the minus strand of PXAW01000355.1, from coordinate 2,075 downwards.
CATCCGCTCGCCGCGTGCCCTGTCGATCATCGGTGACGGTGATGCCTGGTGGGTCGAGCGGCGGATCGTCGCGCGCAATCTGTTGGAGGAGGGCGCTCACGCGCTGGCCTATGAGCTCGTCGCGGGCCATGCGGCGCAATCGCCGGCGGATTTTCTCGATGCCGAATTCCATGCCGGCTGGATCGCCCTGCGCTTCCTCGATGATCCGCAAACCGCACTGACCCATTTCATCGCCGCCGCCGAACCGGCCTCGACGCCGATTTCGCTGGCCCGGGTGGCCTATTGGCAGGGCAGGGCGCATCGGGCGATGGGCGACGAGGAGGCGGCGCGCGCGGCGCTGGAGGAGGCCGACGAGCATGCGACCGCATTCTACGGCCAGCTGGCACGTCAGGAACTCGATGGCGGCCCCATCAGCCTGCGTCCGCTGCCGGAAGCCGACGAGGCGGTCATTGCCGAGCGCGACGAACGCCTCTTCACCCGCGCGATCATTCTCCTGCACGCGCTGGATGCCGATGATCTCGCAATCGCCCTTTTGGGCGATCTCGGGCGCACGCTCGATGATGCCGCGATGTTGCGCGCCTATGGCGATCTCGCCGAGGCGCTGGGCAATCCCCGGGCCCTGCTGGCGCTTTCCCGCTCGGCGCTGCTGCGCGGATTGCCGCTCGACGAGCATGCTTTTCCGGTCGGCGCGATTCCCGAATTTCCGGAGGTCGGCCCTGCCGTCGAGCCAGCCCTCGTTTATGCCATTGCCCGCCAGGAGAGCGCCTTCAACCCCGATGCTGTCTCCCCCGCCGGCGCGCGCGGCCTGATGCAGTTCATGCCCGCGACGGCGCGGCGCGTGGCGCAGCGTTATGGGGTGGAGTTCGATGAATCGCGGCTTCTGGGCGATCCCGTCTTCTCGGCCAAGCTCGGGGCCGCGCATCTCGGCGAATTGCTCGATGGCTGGGGCGGATCCGCCGCGCTCGCCTTCGCGGCCTATAATGCCGGGCCCGGCCATGTGCGCCGCTGGATCGAGCGCTTCGGCGATCCGCGCCGTGGCGACCGCGACATCATCGACTGGGTGGAGCAGATCCCCTTCCCGGAGACGCGCAGCTATATCCAGCGCGTCATGGAGAACCTTGTCATCTACCGCTACCGCCTCGATCAGGACCGCCCGCTCGCCATCGAGGACGATCTGCGCGGGGCCCGCCCGATGCGGTGACCCGCTCAGCCGCGAATCCGCCGCAGCCAGCCGGCGGCCCGGCGGCGCAGGGCGCGCAGGCGCTGCTCGGCGCCGATGAGCGCTTTCCCGGCCCACCCCGGTGCGATCACGAGATCAGCGATTTCAAGCCGCTCGTCATACAGATCCTGCAAGGGTGACGGCGCGAGCGTACAGGAATCGAGGCCGCGCAGCGCCGGCTCGGCATGCAGGGCCTGGACGATGGCATCCTCCAGCACGATGCCCGGCGCATGGCGGCGCAGGGTTTCGTCATAGGCGGTTTTCCACAGAAACGCCGTGCCGTCCTGCACGAGGCTCATCGAGATCGCGATCGTGCGACCATCGAGAAGCAGCTGGTCGACGCGGCGGCTGCCATGGGGCAGATCGGGCCGGAACAACTGTCCCAGCATGGTGCGCGTCGCGTCTTGCTGCGCGAGCGCCGTGCCGCCGGCCCCCTTCCAGCCCCCGGCTTCGAGGGTGAGGAAGGTCTCCGTCGCGGCGGCGCAGGCTTGTGGATCGATGGTGCTATCCACCGTCAGATTCGCATCCGCCGAGAGGGCGTTGCGTAACCGCTTGAGCCCTTTGCGCCGGCTGCGGCCATAGGCGCGACGCGTGAAGGCGTCGTAGGATTGCGCCGGCGTCGCCACGGGGCGCGCGAAGGGGTCGAGGCTGCGCCATGATGCGTCGGCATCGTGCAATGCGGCCAGGAGTGCATCGCCGATCGGGCCCGAGACCGGCACATGGCGCAGGATCATCGGCTCTGCGCCGTTGCTGAGGGCACCGATCAGGCTTTCAGCCCATCCCTCCGGCGCATCGCGGGCGATCAGTGGCGTACCGCAGGGCAGGTAGGGCGAGGTGTAATTCGCGCCCCCGCGTT
>PXAW01000058.1 GCA_003567055.1 Hyphomicrobiales bacterium | reverse complement strand
TGTGGGAGGGCGACATGATGCGCATCGTCCTCGCCGACGAGATCTCCCCCGATTCCTGCCGTCTGTGGGACATCAAGTCCAACGACAAGATGGACAAGGACCGCTTCCGCCGCGATCTCGGCGGGCTGATCGAGGCCTATTCAGAAGTTGCGCGCCGGCTCGGCATCCTCTCGGAGAACGAGAGCACCCCGATGGGCGGCCCGCGACTCGTGCAATAAGCAACGCACGACAGGCCTGATGAACGCGCCGGCGCGACAAGCCCCGGCGCGTTTTCTTTTGGCCCTCAGAGCTCCTTGGCCATCTCGCGCAGGCGGAATTTCTGGATCTTGCCGGTGGAGGTCTTGGGGACCTCGGTAAAGACCACCGTACGCGGGCATTTGTAAGCCGCGAGATGCTCCCGGCACCAGGCGATCACATCCTTCTCGGCCAGGGCCCGCCCCGGCTTCAGCTCGATGAAGGCGCAAGGGGTCTCGCCCCATTTTTCGTCGGGCTTCGCGACCACGGCGCAGGCGGCGATGTCGGGATGCTTGTAGAGCGCCTCCTCCACCTCGATCGAGGAGATGTTCTCGCCGCCGGAGATGATGATGTCCTTCGAGCGGTCCTTGAGCTGGATATAGCCGTCGGGATATTTCACGCCCAGATCGCCGGAATGGAACCAGCCCCCGGCGAAGGCCTTCTGCGTGGCATCCGGGTTCTTCAGATAGCCCTTCATCACCACATTGCCGCGCATCATCACCTCGCCCATGGTCGCGCCGTCGGCGGGGACGGGCTCCAGCGTCTGCGGATCGAGCACGTCGAGCCCCTCCAGCGTGACGTAGCGCACGCCCTGACGCGCTTTCTTCGTCGCGTAGGAGGAGGCGTCGAGGCTGTCCCAGTCGCGGTTCCAGTCATTGACGACAGAGGGGCCGTAGGTCTCGGTCAGGCCGTAGATATGGGTGACGTTGAAGCCGCGCTCCTTCATGGCGGCGAGCACCGATTCGGGCGGGGGCGCGGCGGCGGTGAAGAAATCGACGCTCTGGACGAATTCTCGCTGCTCCGCCTCCGGCGCGTTCAGCAGCGTCGACATCACGATCGGCGCGCCGCACAGATGCGTGACGCCGTGATCGGCCAGCGCATCGTACATCGCCTTCGCGCGCACCTGGCGCAGGCAGACATGCGTGCCGGCGACGATAGAGATCGACCAGGGGAAGCACCAGCCATTGCAGTGGAACATGGGCAGCGTCCACAGATAGATCGGATGCTTGCCCATGCCGCAGGTGACGATATTGCCCATGGCGAGCAGATAGGCGCCGCGATGATGGTAGACGACGCCCTTCGGGTCACCCGTGGTGCCCGAGGTATAGTTCAGCGTGATCGCATCCCATTCGTCACCGGGCATGGCCCAGGCGAAATCCGGATCGCCGGCGGCGAGGAAATCCTCGTAATCGATGGAGCCCAGCCGCTCCCCCGGCCCGTCATAGACGGGGTCGTCCACATCGATGACGATCGGTTTGCGCTTTGCGAGCTCGAGCGCCTTGGCGATGGTGGGCGCGAATTCGCGATCGGTGATCAGCACCTTCGCGTCGCCGTGGTCGAGGGAGAAGGCGATCACGGCGGGGTCGAGGCGGGTATTGAGCGTGTTGAGCACGCCGCCCGTCATGGGGACGGCGTAATGCGCTTCCAGCATGGCGGGAATGTTGGGCAGCATCGCCGCCACCGTATCGCCACGCGCGATTCCGGCCTTGGCGAGCGCCGAGGCGAGGCGGCGGGTGCGGGCGTAGAAGTCGCGATAATTGCGCTGCAGCGGGCCATGGATGATGGCGGTATGATCGGGAAACACCGTCGCTGCGCGCTCCAGAAAGGTCAGCGGCGTCAACGGCTGATGGTTCGCCGGATTGCGTTCGAGATCGATATCATAGGCATGCGCCATGGTCGCGCTCCTCCCCTCGCGTCTGATCGCGCCGGCGCACGCTTGCCGCGCTGTTTCCGGCGTGATCAGAGTAATCGCGATTACGCGCCTGTCGAGCCCGGAATCATGGCGCGTGAAGCGGGTTCGGCGTTGACTTTCGGGGCGCCATCCGCCATAAGCCGCGCCATCGACGACAGTGCTCGCCCGCGAGCGCTGCCGCATCCATTTTTGCCAGATTGATGCGCAGGAACGAAATCGGTGCCATTCGGCCCGCTCGCGTCTGCGCCATGTGACCGGAGACAGGCCGTGAAAAGGACGTATCAACCCAGCAAGATCGTGCGCAAGCGCCGCCACGGCTTTCGCGCCCGTATGGCGACCGTCGGCGGCCGCAAGATCATCGCAGCGCGCCGCGCCCGTGGCCGCAAGCGTCTCTCCGCGTGAGTGATGCCGGGCGCCAGGACGGTTCGCGCCCCGATGCGCGGCTTCATCCGTTCAGGCGCCTGATCAAGCGCAGGGATTTCCTGGCGGCGGCTTCAGGCCGCCGTTTTCATAGCGAGCGCATGACGGTCCAGGGCCGCCTGCGCGACGACGAGACCGGGGGCATGCGCGTCGGCTTCACGCTGACCAAGCGGGTCGGCAACGCCGTCGAGCGCAACCGCATCAAGCGTCGTCTGCGCGCTGCCGCGAGGCAGCTGGGCAGCGCCGGGGCCGATCCGGCAGCGCCGCGACCCGAGGATCCGGCAGTGCCGCGACCCAAGGACGCAGATGGGCACGCCGCCCCGATTTCGCCCTTTCCGGCGGATCAGACGGCACCGATGCAGGCCGGCCCCGGCGCGGCTTCGCGAACGGACTGGCCGGCGCTGGCGGCGGATATCGTGGTTGTCGGCCGCAGACCGGCCATCGACGCACCCTTCGATGCACTCGTGGCGGATCTCGCGCGGGCGCTGCCGAAGGGGACGAAGCCGGGCGATCCTGCTAAGCGAGGTCGCGGGCAGGGTGCGCGATCACCATCGTCGCATCGCCGTCGCGGACGCGGTGGTATTGCGACGCAAACGGGGCCTGCCCCGTCACAACATTCTTGAAGCCTAGGCGTGGACGGGAATCGATGAATCGCGAGGACAACAAAAACCTCATCCTGGCTATCCTGCTCTCGGTCCTCGTCTTCGTCGGCTGGACCTATTTCTACGGCGCGCCGCAGATGGAGCGTCAGCGCCAGGAAGCCGAGATGGCGCAGCGCCAGCAAGAGGCGCAGACCCAGCAGCAGAATATCCCGGTCCCCGGTGAGGCGCAGATGCCGCAGCCGGACGGGACCGTGGCACCCGCAGCGCCCACCACCGCATTGCCCGGCGTCGCCATCGAGCAGACCCGCGAAGCCGCACTCCAGGCCAATCCGCGCGTCACGATCGATACCGCATCGAAGCGCGGCTCCCTGAACCTGCGCGGCGCGCGCATCGACGACATCGTGCTCAAGGATTACCGCGAGACGGTCGAGCCCGACAGCGACAACATCGTGCTGCTGTCGCCGACCGGCGCTCCCGACGCCTATTACGCGGAGTTCGGCTGGGTCGGGACCGTGCCCGGTGGCGTGCCCGATTCGCAGACGCTCTGGGAGGCCGATCGTAACCAGCTCACCCCCGGCGCGCCGGTGACGCTGACCTGGGAGAACGAGGCCGGCATCGTCTTCAGCCGCACCGTGGCGATCGACGACAACGCCATGTTCACGATCGAGGACCGGGTTGAGAACCAGGCCGAGGAAGCGGTCACCGTCTTCCCCTACGGTCTGGTCTCCCGCCACGGCGAGCCCGAGACGATCGGCTTCTTCATCCTGCATGAAGGCCTTATCGGCGTGCTCGGCGAAGAGGGCCTCCAGGA
>PXAW01000117.1 GCA_003567055.1 Hyphomicrobiales bacterium | reverse complement strand
TGCAATCGGGGCCGGGATTCATCTCCTCGCCCAGATAAGCCCGCATCGGCGCCTGCGCCATGATCTCGCGCGCCATGCGCATGCCTGCCGCGAAGGTCTCGCAATCGACATCGTCGGTGAGAAAACGCGGGCTGATCCGCGGCGGCGTCATGGGATCGGCGCTCGCAGCATGGATATGGCCACGCGAACGGGGCCGTAACTGGGTGACGCCGATGGTCATGCCGGGGAGCCTGTCGAGCACCCGGTCGGCGGCGTTCGCATAGCTTGCATGGACGAAGAAATACTGCACATCGGGTGTTTCGAGCTCGGGGCGGGTGCGCACGAAGCCGTGGGCCATGCCGGTCCCCAGAGTGAGGATGCCCCGGCGCGTGAGCAGATATTGCGCGACGGCCCGCAGGAGGCGCCAGCCACGGGTCTGCTCGTTGAGGGTGACCGGCTGCGTGACGCGCCAGTTCATGCGGGTGGCGTAGTGATCCTGGTAATTCGCGCCCACCCCCGGCAGGGCATGGATCACCTGCAGGCCCGCCTGCGCGAGCACCTGCGGATCGCCGATGCCGGAGAGTTCGAGCAGATGCGGGCTCTGGATCGCGCCGGCGGTGAGGATGATTTCCGCGCGCGCCTGCGCCTGTTCCTCGATGCCGGCGCGGCGATACCGGATCCCCTCGGCGCGGCCTTCGGCGAGCGTCAGTCGCGTGGCGGTGCAATCGGTGCGCACGGCGAGATTGGGTCGGCGCAGGGCGGGTTCGAGATAGGCACGGTAAGCGCTCCAGCGCCGCCCCTTGCGCTGCATCACCTGATAATAGCCGAAACCGTCCTGGGAGGCGCCGTTATAATCGGGGTTGAGCGGATGTCCCGCCGCCTGCCCGGATGCGATGAAGGCGTCGAGCAGGGGATGGCGCTCGCGCACGCGGACCACGTCCATCGGGCCGTCGCTGCCGCGCAGCCCGGCATCCGGGGTATCGTCGGCAAAGCGCTCCAGCTTGCGAAAGTAGGGCAGCACATCGGCAAAGCTCCAGCCGCGTGCGCCTGATTGCGCCCACAGATCGTAATCCTCGCGCTGGCCGCGCACATAGATGCTGCCATTGATCAGGCTCGATCCGCCGAGGCTGCGTCCGCGCGGCACCGGGATCACCCGGTCGCCGGTACCGGGCTCGGGATGGGTGGCGAAATTCCAGTTGTAACGCGGATCTTTCCAGGTCTTGCCGAAAGCGGCCGGAATGTCGATCCAGGGGGAGCGGGGCACGCCGCCGGCCTCGATCAGGAGCACGCTGTTGCGCGGATCGGCGCTCAACCGGTTGGCGAGGATGCACCCTGCCGTGCCGCCGCCCACCACGATGTAATCGAACGTCCCGGCGGCCCGGGGCTCCTGATCCTGCATGCAACGCAACCCTCCGCTCCCGCGAGACGTTCGGTCAGAAAACGACGCGTGGCAAGGCGAAGCCTGCGGATGCGGCTTTGCGCCGCCGCACGTGCCCGATTTTCGGGCTGTTCGTGCTTGCCGGGGTGGCGGCGCGTGTTAGCCTTCCTTACTTGTAGGTGACGGATGTCCGGGCGACGAACAGGCAAGGCAGGAGCGGGTGATGATCAGTCTGACGGTCAACGGCGAGAGCCATGAGCTCGATCTCGATCCGCAGATGCCGCTGCTCTGGGCCCTGCGTGATCATCTCGGGCTGACCGGCGCGAAATACAGCTGCGGCATCGCGCAATGCGGTGCCTGCCTCGTCCTCGTCAACGACATGGCCATGCCCGCCTGCGTGGTGCCGCTTGAAGATGTCGATGGTGCGACCATCACCACGATCGAAGGGGCGAAGGGGCGCGTCGCCGATGCGGTGATCGGGGCCTGGATCGCCCGCGATGTCTCGCAATGCGGCTATTGCCAGCCGGGCCAGATCATCCGCGCCATCGATCTGCTGTCGCAGAATTCCGATCCGAGCGATGACGAGATCGCGCAGGCGATGGATGCCAATCTGTGCCGTTGCGGGGCCTATCAGCGCATCCGCGACGCCGTGCGCGACGCCGCCATCATGCTCGCCTGAGGGAGATCGTCATGCTTTTCCGCCCGCTCACGGATATCTCCCGGCCCTCCCGACGCAGCCTGCTGAAGGGCGGTGCGGCGCTGACCGGCGCCCTCGTCATCGGCGTCGCCACCGGGCTCGGAACGCGGCAGGCCGGGGCGGCTGTGGATGCGACGGAACTCGATCCGCCGGCGCGGCCCGACGCCTTCATCCGCATCGATGCCGACGACACGGTGACGGTGCTGATCAAGCATCTCGATATGGGCCAGGGGATCGCGACGGGACTGACCACCATCGTCGCCGAGGAGCTCGATGCGGACTGGGAGCAGATGCGCTTTGCTTTCGCGCCCGCCGATCACCGCCTCTACAACAATCTCTATTTCGGCCCCTTGCAGGGAACCGGCGGCTCCACCGCCGTACCCAATTCCTGGATGCAGCTGCGCAAGGCCGGCGCCGCGGCACGCGCCATGCTGATTGCCGCTGCAGCGCAGGAATGGGGCGCCCCGCCGGGCAATATCCGCATCACGAACGGGCGCATCCGCCATCCGGCGAGCGGGCGCGAATCCGGGTTTGGCGCTTTCGCTGCCGCCGCCGCCGCGCGCGAGATTCCCGCTGATCCGATCCTGAAGACCCGCGCGGATTTCGTCCATATCGGCAAGCATCGCCCGCGCCTCGACGGGGCGGCGAAGGCGCGCGGCGAGACGCTCTATTCCCTCGATATCCGCCGCCCCGGCCAGCTCACCGCCATGGTGGCGCATCCCCCCCGTTTCGGTGCGCGGCTCGCGGGCTTCGATGACACAGCCGCGCGGGAGGTTCCCGGCGTGGTCGATGTGGTGGCGATTCCCACCGGTGTCGCGGTGGTGGCGCGCGATACCTGGTCGGCGATGAAGGGGCGCGAGGCGCTTTCCGTGCGCTGGGACGAGAGCCGCGCCGAGACGCGCTCCAGCGATGATCTGCGCAAGGAGTTCCATGCGCTCGGCCTCGCCCCCGGGCGACGCGCCGCCTTCAGGGGCGATGCCGATGCCGCCATGCGCAACTCCGTGCGCATGGTCGAGGCCATGTACGATTTTCCCTATCTGGCCCATGCGGCGATGGAGCCGTTGAACGGGGTGATCGAGCGTAGCGAGGATGGCGGTTACGAGGCCTGGGGCGCCTTCCAGATGCAGACGCTCGATCAGTCGATGATCGCACGGATCATGGGCGTCACGGCAAACCGGGTGAAGCTCAATACGCTTTTCGCCGGCGGCTCCTTCGGGCGTCGCGCCTCGACCAACTCGGACTGGATCGCGGAAGCGGCGCATATTCTCAGGGCCACCGGCGAGCGCGCGCCGATTCATCTGGTCTGGACCCGCGAAGACGATATGCGTGCGGGTTTCTACCGCCCGATGGTGCATCACCGCGTGCTGGTGGGGCTCGGCCCGGACAATCTGCCGCGCTCCTGGGTGCAGCGCATCGTCGGCAAGCCGATCCTGGCCGGCAGCGCCTTCGAGGCGCTCGATTTTTCCGGCATCGAGCACCAGACGGTGGAGGGTGCGGATGATCCGATCTATGCGCTCAATGATTTCCGGCTCGAGATCCACAATACCCGCGAGCAGGTGCCGGTGCTCTGGTGGCGTTCGGTGGGGCATACCCACACCGCCCAGGTGACCGAGACCATGATGGATGAGCTCGCCGCATTGGTCGGTGCCGATCCGGTCGCCTATCGGCTGCATTTTCTCGGGCAATCCCCGCGCGACGCGACCGTCC
>PXAW01000545.1 GCA_003567055.1 Hyphomicrobiales bacterium | reverse complement strand
TCGATGCTCTGGACGAGATTGGGCTGGAGCGCATCGCGCAACAGCACCGCCATGGACCCGTCGGCGCCGATATCATGGGCGGTAACGGGCGACTTGTCGCGGCGATAGCCGATCACGATGGCGCCGAGCCGGCGTTGCAGATCGGCGAGATCTTCCGCGAGGCAGAGGATCGCCATGACCTCGGAGGCGGCGATGATGTCGAAACCATCCTCGCGCGGCACACCATGGGCCGGGCCGCCGAGGCCGATGGTGATGTTGCGAAGCGCGCGGTCGTTCATGTCGATGACGCGCTTCCAGGTGATGCGGCGCACATCGATATCCTGGGCGTTGCCCCAGTGCAGATGGTTGTCGAGCATCGCCGAGAGCAGATTATGCGCGGCGGTGACGGCGTGGAAATCGCCGTTGAAATGCAGGTTGATATCCTCCATCGGCAGCAATTGCGCCCGCCCGCCGCCGGCAGCCCCGCCCTTCATGCCGAAGCACGGCCCGAGCGCCGGCTCGCGCAGGCAGACGATGGAACGCGCGCCGAGATGGTTGAGCCCGTCATTGAGCCCCACGCTCGTCGTGGTCTTGCCCTCGCCGGCGGTGGTCGGCGTGATCGCGGTGACGAGGACGAGCTTGCCGCGCGGGCGTTCGCGCAGGCCTGCGATCGCGTCATGGGTGAGCTTGGCCTTGTAATGGCCGTGCGGGATCAGCGCATCCGGCGTGAGGCCGAGCTTTTCTTCCGCGAGGCCGAGGATCGGGCGCATGCGCGCGGCGCGGGCAATCTCGATATCGGGCGCGCCGGGCGGCGGGAGATCGACCTGGCGCGCGCTCGCGCCCTGCGAAAAGCGGGTATGGGGAAGCGTATTCATGGTGCGGCATCCTCGGCATGTGCGGTTTCTCGTTGGGCCGTTGCGCGCAGATCATCGAGGGCCTGCGCGCGCCAGGACAGAGCCTGCGCCGCGCCGCCGAAACAGTACAGGTGAACCCCTGCAAGGTTCGTGGGCGGGTTCGCGTCATCTGATCCGGCAAAGGCCGCGATCAAGGGCAGCGGATCGAAACGCTTGAGCAATTGCAGCGCATCGGGCCGCCGGCCCAAAAGCCGCGCCGAGGCGCCGACGCCGCAACGCATGGCGAAGCGGATCAGCGTGCCCATCCCCACCGGCGCGGGAATGCCGATCCGCACGGGCGCGTCGATCCCCGCTTCGCGAAGGCGCGCGCACCAGGCGATGACGGGGGCGGCGTCGAAGCTGAATTGCGTCACGATCGTCAGCGGCAGGCCCCGCATCCGGGCATGCGCCTGCTTGCGTTGCAGAGCCGCCATCAGCGCCGCCTCATCCGCATGCGGATGCCCCTCCGGATGTCCGGCGACGCAGAGCCCGGTCAGGCCCGCATCGGCGAAAGATGGCGGATCGAGGAGGCCGAGCGTATCGGCAAACGGCCCGGCCGGACCGGGCGCATCACCGGCGATCAGGAGCAGCCGGGTGACGTCGTGCGCGGCGAGGCCGTCGAGGAAACGCGCGAGTGTCTCGTGATCGGGTACGGCGCGGGCGGGCAGATGCGGCACCGGTGTGAAGCCGCGCAGCGACAGGTCGCGGCAGGCATCCAGCGTCTGATCGAAATCCGCGCCGGGCAGGAAGGGCACGAAGACCTCTCCCACCGGGTCGCGATCCGCAGCAGCCGGCACGCCGTCGGCGATCTGACGCGGGGTGATCTCGATCGAGGCGCCCTCCAGAAGCCGCGCCATCCGCCCGGCGCGGGTGGCCTGCGCGCTATCCACCGTGATGCGTTGCCTGTCGCTGAACCCGTCCATGGCCGCCTCGCTCGGTTGAAGGCTTTCGGCGCGTCGTTCCCGGGATGGGCGGGAAGCGCCGCACAAGGCGCGCTTCCCGTTACTGCCTTCAGAAGGCGTAGTCGCGTCCCTGCGAGGCCGCGCGTTCGCGGGCATTCGCATTGACGGAAGGCCGGAAGGGCACCGCGCAGACCTCTGCCGCCACTGCGACGCCCGGCGTCTCGGCATATTCGTCGGGAAGCCAGACATTGAGCGGCGTGCCGGTCTCCTTGTATTCGACGGGCACCCAGGCGAGGGCGATGTTCACGCCGAGCTCCGGCGAGTACCAGGGCGAGGTGACGTAGCCGATCGGCTTGCCGCCCTGCGGGCCGGAGATCAGCCAGAAATCGGGCGCGTAATCGGTGATCGGTTTGCCGCCGAACTTCATCCCCACCATGATGTTGCGGAAGGGATGGCGCCCCGCCTCGAGCTCGTCGCGCACGGCCTCGAGCTTCGCCTTGCCGATATAATCGGCAGTTTTCAGGCGCGGCACCTGATAGGCGAGATTGCACTGGAAGGGCAGCGTCTCCTGGTCGATATCCTGCCCCCAGGAGAGGATCCCCGCCGCGATGCGCCGGTGGTGGGCCGGGGCGATGACCATGAGCTGGTGCTTCTCGCCGGCGGCGAGCACCGCATCCCACATTTTCTCCGCATGCAGCGTGGCATCGCGCAGATAGATCTCGTAGCCCTTCTCGCCGGTGAAGCCCGTCTGCGAGACGATCACGTCGCAACCGGCCACCCGGCCTTCCATCAGCCCGTAGAAGGGCAGGTCGCGCACGGCATCGCCGAACAGATCCGCCATCAGGTCTTCCGATTTAGGGCCCTGGATCTGCACCGGGCAGACGTCGATCTCCGCGATCGTCACATCGAAGCCCTTGCCGATATTGACGCCGCGCATCCAGAGTTCGAGATCGCTGTCGGAGATCGAGAACCAGAACTCGTCTTCGGCGATGCGCAGCAGCACCGGATCGTTGAGGATGCCGCCTTCCTCGTTGCACAGGATGACGTATTTGCCCTTCATGGGCTGGATCTTGGTGGCGTCGCGGGTGATGACGTAATTGACGAAGGCCTCCGCATCGGGCCCCTTCACCTGGATCTGGCGCTCGACGGCGACGTTCCACATGGTGACGTGGTTGATCAGCGCGTCGTATTCCGCCATCGCACCGCCGTCATCGGGACGGGTATAGCCGCGCGGATGGTACATGCGGTTATAGACCGTGGCGCGCCAGCAGCCGGCCTCGATCGAGAGATGCCAGTAGGGCGACTTGCGCACCCGCGTCGAGATCAGCATCTCGACCGGCGTCGGGCCGGATTGACGCAGGTTGATCGGCACGCGCCGGTCGGACTGATCGACGCTCTCGCAATGACCCGCGACGCTGCGCATCAGGGTCGGGATATGCGCGTCAGTGGGCTCGAAGCCCTCGATCGCGGCGTCCTGCATGACGGCCTGCTGGAGGCCAGATGATTCTGTTGCGTGTTCCGTTGCCATGATGACCCTCGCTTCCTGCTCGCGCTACGATGGAGCCGATGGTGTCAGCATGCCTGCGAATGCGCCGGCGTGATGCTCTGGCGACGACGGCGAATACGCGAAAAACGTCGCATATAGCTGTCGGACGACACATTTTTTCGTCCGATGACATGAACTGCCTCGCTTTTTATTGAAAACGCCTGTCGTTTTCGTGATACTTTCCGTCGTCGGCAAGTTGTTGCATGATCAGGCTTGCTGATTCACTTTGGGCGCCTGTCATCCGGCAGCGCAGGGTCGGCGGTAGGGAGGCAGCGATGTTCGGCATACCGGCGGCTCACCAGACGCGGATGGTCGACTTTCTGCTCCTGCCGGAATTCTCGATGATGGCCTTCCCCGCCTCGGTCGAGCCACTGCGCGCGGCCAACCAGCTCTCCGGCAAGCCACTCTATGCCTGGCGCAGCCTTTCCCTCACGGGAGATCCGGTCTCC
>PXAW01000343.1 GCA_003567055.1 Hyphomicrobiales bacterium | reverse complement strand
GACCGCTTCAAGCGCCTGCTCGACAAGCTCGGCCTGAAGCAGCCGCAGAACGGCATCGCCTATTCCGTCGAGCAGGCCCGCCTCATCGCCGGCGAGCTCGGCCTGCCGCTGGTCGTGCGCCCCTCCTATGTGCTGGGCGGGCGCGCCATGGCGATCATCCACGACGAATCGCAATTCGAGGATTATCTGCTGGGCGTCCTGCCGAGCCTCATCCCCTCGGATGTGAAGGCGCGCTATCCCAACGACAAGACCGGCCAGATCAACACGGTTCTGGGCCGCAATCCCCTGCTCTTCGACCGCTATCTCTCCGATGCCGTCGAGGTGGATGTCGATTGTCTGGCCGACGGCAAGGACGTGTTCATCGCCGGGATCATGGAGCATATCGAGGAAGCCGGCATCCATTCCGGCGATTCCGCCTGCTCGCTGCCGGCGCATACGCTGTCGCCGGAGATCCGCGCGGAGCTCGAGCGTCAGACGAAGGCCATGGCGCTGGCGCTGGATGTCGGCGGCCTGATGAACGTGCAATACGCGCTCAAGGGCGATGACATCTACGTCCTCGAAGTCAACCCGCGCGCCTCGCGCACGGTGCCCTTCGTGGCCAAGGTCATCGGCGAGCCGATTGCCAAGATCGCAGCCCGGGTGATGGCGGGCGAGACGCTGGAGAGCTTCGCACTCCGGGAGAAGAAATTCGACCATATCGCTGTGAAGGAAGCCGTTTTCCCCTTCGCCCGCTTCCCCGGCGTCGATGTGCTGCTCGGGCCGGAAATGCGCTCTACCGGCGAGGTGATCGGGCTCGATTCCTCCTTCGGCACCGCCTTCCTGAAGAGCCAGCTGGGTGCCGGTGTGACGCTGCCGCGCGCCGGCGTCGCCTTCGTCTCGGTGAAGGATGCGGACAAGGCCCGCATCCTGCCGGCGGTGCGCGCGCTCTCCGGGCACGGCTTCACCATTCTTGCCACCGACGGCACGCAGCGCTTCCTCGAAGCCGAAGGCGTCGTGTCGCAGCGCATCAACAAGGTCCTCGAGGGGCGCCCGCACGTGGTCGATGCGATCAAGAACGGCGATGTGCATCTCGTGCTCAACACCAGCGAGGGAGCGAGCTCGCTTTCCGATTCCCGCTCGCTTCGCCGCGCAGCCCTCTTGCATAAGGTGCCATACTACACCACTCTGGCAGGAGCGATTGCTGCGGTTGAAGGCATCACGGCCTATATGGGCGGCGATCTGCAGGTGCGGTCCTTGCAGGAATACTTCGCCTGACACCGCGAGAGCGGGCCTGCCTTCCGGCAGACCCAGAGATGAATCAGATGAGGCGCGGAGCGTCCGCAAGGGGGCTCCGCGCTTCAATTCGGCTTTGAAGAGATTGAGATGGATAAGGTTCCGATCACGGCCCCCGGTTTCCAGAAGCTCGAGGAAGAGCTGAAGCATCGCCAGCAGGTCGAGCGCCAGCGAATCGTCGAGGCGATCGCCGAGGCGCGTTCGCATGGTGACCTCTCGGAGAATGCCGAGTATCACGCCGCCAAGGAAGCGCAGTCCCATAACGAGGGGCGCATCATGGAGCTCGAGAGCCTCATCGCGCGCGCCGAGGTGATCGATGTCGGCAAGCTCTCGGGCGAGCGCATCGTCTTCGGCGCCACCGTGAAGCTCATCGACGAGGATACCGAGGAAGAAAAGCAGTACCAGATCGTCGGTGAACCCGAGGCCGACGTCCATTCCGGTCGCGTCTCCATCGGCTCCCCGATCGGCAAGGCGCTGATCGGCAAGTCGATCGGCGATACCGTCGAAGTGGTGACCCCCGGCGGCGGCAAGTCCTACGAAGTCGTCAGCGTCGAGTTCCGCTGAGCTTGCCCGTCATCGATTCGCGCCCCATGAAGGGCTCGCCGGAACTCCCCTCTCCCTTGCCCCTGAGGGGAGGGAGGCGCTGTCATGAAGGGCGCGCCATGTCTCCCTCCCCTCAGGGGAGGGATTAAGGGTGGGGTGAACCCGGGTTCAAAATCATCGACACCAACCATCTTTATCCGGCGATCTCCCCACCCTCGTTCCCTCCCCGCCGGGGAGGGAACGAGGGCGAGCGCTTCATGAAGGGCTCGCCGGAACTCCCCTCTCCCACCGTGGAGAGGGGTTGGGGGTGAGGGGCGCATCAGGGTAGAGCGCGGCGCGTGATCAAGCGCGCGGACGTCATTGAGGGCGAGGATTGCTCTGCACCGCTCCTTACCCCCAACCCCTTGTAACCACCGGGGAGAGGGGAGATTCCCCTGCATCATGGCCGCGCCGGCCACCCCCAAACGTCTCCTCGCCGCTATAAGCCCAGCCGCGACCACAGGGCGCGCTCTTCCAGCGTCGCGAGCGCCTCGCGCGGATCGATCAGGCTGCGCATTTCGCCGGCGCCGGGGGGCTGGCGCATGAATTGTGAAATCAGGCCGGGGCGCTGCGCCTGGATCGGACGCAGGCGCAGCTTATCGCCGAAGCGTGCGCGCAGGACGCTGCGCATATCGCCGATCTCGTCGATCAGACCGAGTGCTTTGGCATCCTCACCGGCCCAGAAGGCGCCGGAGAAGAGCTCGTGATCGAGATCCTGCGGCAGTTTGGTGCCCCGGCGGTCGCGCACCAGTTGCTTGAAGGCATCGAAGACGCGCTCCTGCAATTTGCGCAGCCGCGCGACATCTTCCTCCTTCTCCGGCTGGAACGGGTCGAGGATCGCCTTGGCTTCACCCGTCGTATAGAGCCGGCGCTCGATGCCGTAGCGGGCAATGAGTTCGTGGAAACCGAAGCCGGAGGAGACCACGCCGATCGAGCCGACGATCGAAGAGGCGTCGGCGAAGATTTCGTCGGCAGCGCAGGCGATCAGGTATCCGCCCGAGGCTGCGGCATCCTCGCAGAATGCGAAGACGGGGATTTTCTTCTCGTCGGCCAGCGCCCGGATCCGGTTATGGATGAGTTGCGACTGGACCGGCGAGCCGCCGGGCGAGTTGATCGCGAGCGCCACCGCCGATGCGCGCGGATAGCTGAATGCGCGCTCCAGCAACGGCGCCACGCTCGCCAGCGACAATCCGGGGCGGAAGCCGACGGATATACCGATCGCCCCGCTCAGCCGCACCACGGGGATTGTGGGTTTGCGACCAACAATGGCTTTGGGAAGAATGGCCGCGATACGATCCGTCAGACTGGACAAATTCCGCTCCTCTTGCGTTTTTTCGAAGCGCCGCCCCGCGAAGCGCCCTCCGGAAGTAGTGGTCGCCACGGGTTTCGGCAAGCGTTGACGGGCAGCGCCACAGGCGCGCAGACCCGTTTATCCGCATGAATGCCCGATGAACGGACCGTGCCGGGCCGGTTCAGTCGCGCCGTCCTAGAAAGGTGACATCAGATCCGGCACGACCAACGGCGTGCCTCGCCACGGGAGACAGGACAATGCGCAAGATCATGCTCGGGTTCGCCGCCATCGCCATCGCTTTTTCGGCGCTCACCTTCGGCGCGAACAGTGCCAGGGCGCTCGATTTCTCGATCACCTTCGGCACGGGCCAGCCGCCGATCGTGCGCCACCATGACCATCGCCAGGCCCTGCCGGTGACCCCGCACACGCATCGCCCGGTCGTGCCGCATCGCCAGACGGCACCCCAGCGCAAAGCCGCGCCGCCCCCGCGCTACGATGACCGCTCGCACTGGCGCGATCAGCGTTCGCACTGGCGCGATCACAACCGCTATGATCGGCGTGACCGGCGCTGGCACGATGACCGCCGCAGCCGCAGCCAGTCCTGCACCGTGCGCACCGAGCGCTACTG
>PXAW01000163.1 GCA_003567055.1 Hyphomicrobiales bacterium | reverse complement strand
GCGCAGGAGCGGATGTGAAGGCGAGGCCGGTGCCTTGATCAGGCATCTGGTTTTTCCCATATTCTCATGAGGAAAGCGCGCGGGCGTCCGGCCCGCCGTATCTATTGCTTGCGCGGCCCCGGTCCGGAATGCGGACCGGCCCGCCTGCCGAGGTGACGCCATGTTCATTCAAACGGAAGCCACGCCGAACCCGGCGACCCTGAAATTCCTGCCCGGCAGTGTCGTCATGCCGTCGGGCACATATGATGCGCGCAGTGCCGAGGAGGGGGCCCGCTCGCCGCTCGCACAGCGCCTCTTCGCCATTCCCGGCGTCGCCGGCGTGTTCTTCGGCTATGATTTCATCACCGTGACCAAGAGCGACGGCGAGTGGCAGCATCTCAAGCCCTCGATTCTCGGTGCGATCATGGAGCATTTCATGGCCGGCCAGCCGGTGCTCGAGGAGGAATTCGCCGGCGGCAATGCCGATAGCGGCGAGGAGTTCTTCGAGGAGGCCGATGCCGACACGGTCGCCACCATCAAGGAATTGCTGGAGACGCGGGTACGCCCCGCCGTGGCGAGCGACGGCGGCGACATCACCTTCCGCGGCTATCGCGACGGCACGGTCTATCTCGCCATGAAGGGCGCCTGCGCCGGCTGCCCCTCCTCGACTGCGACGCTCAAGCATGGCATCCAGAACCTGCTGCGCCATTTCGTGCCGGATGTCCGCGAGGTCGAGGCGATCTGATCAGCGCTTTCGCATGATCCGGAGCGGTCGCCCGGCGCGACCGCTCTCGCTTGCCTGTTGATCTGAGAACCAGCCTCGGCTGTCTTCGCGCCGCGCCACCCGCGCGTGCAGCGCCGTCGCGCCCGGATGGCGCCCCGCCCATCACCGAAAGGATCCCCCGATGACGCAGACTGATTCGCGGCTCACCAATTCTGGCCAGCCTCTGCCCGACCAGACCCTCGACCAGATGTTTCGCGAGGCGCGTACCTATTACAACTGGCAGGACAAGCCCGTTTCTGACGCCACCCTCCGCGCGCTCTTCGATCTGATGAAGATGGGCCCGACAAGCGCGAATTGCTCGCCCGCGCGGCTGATTTTCGTCACCAGCCCCGAGGCCAAGGCGAAGCTCAAGCCACATCTGATGGAGGGCAATGTCGAGAAGACCATGGGCGCGCCGGTCACCGCGATCATCGGCTACGATCTCGAATTCTACGAGCGCTACGATTTCCTGCATCCCCACGATCCGGCCGGGCCGCGCTCCTGGGTCGAGGGCAAGCCGGATGCAATTCAGAAAACCGCCTTTCAGAACGGCACGCTGCAGGGCGCCTATCTGATGATGGCGGCGCGGGCTTTGGGGCTCGATTGCGGCCCAATGGCCGGTTTCGACAATGCAGGCGTGGAAAAAGCCTTCTTCCCGGATGGAAAAATCAAGGCGAACTTTCTATGCAATCTCGGTTATGGTGATCCTGACAGCCTGTTTCCAAGGCTGCCGCGATTCGCATTCGATGATGTCTGCGCGATCGCATGAGGGTAGCGTCACCGCGTGAAGGCGGGCTCGGGAGAGGATTTTGCGGGTTCTGGCGATCGATACGGCGCTCGGCGCCTGCTCGGCCTGCATCCTCGATGCCGGGGCCACGGCCCCGCTCGCCGTCGAGACGCTCACCATGGAGCGCGGCCACGCCGAGGCGCTGATGCCGCTGATCGGGCGGGTCGCCGAGGCCGTGCCCGGTGGGTTCGAGAGCATCGACCGCGTCGCGGTGACGATCGGCCCCGGCAGCTTCACCGGCATGCGCGTCGGGATTTCCGCCGCCCGCGCCATTGGGCTGGCCGCCGATGTGCCCGTCGTCGGCGTCACCACGCTCTCGGCGCTGCTCGCCCCGCTCGTTGCGGCGGGGGATCGCCGGCTGATCGCGGCTGCGATCGATGCCCGCCACGGGGCGGTCTATTTCCAGGCCGTGGCGCCGGGCGGGCGCAGCGTCGTCGCGCCCGCGCATATCGGCATCCGCGAGGCGGTGCGCTATCTCGGATCGGGCCCGGTGGTGCTGACGGGATCAGCGGCGAGCCTCGTCGCGGCAGAGGCGATGCAGGCCGGCGTCAGCGTGTCGAGCGCCCATGCGGAAGACGCCCCCGATATCCGCTTCGTCGCCCGCCTCGGCATGGCCGCCGATCCCGGTCAGGCTCTGCCGAAACCCTTTTACCTGCGCGCTCCCGATGCGCGCCCGCAGGATGCGGCCCGGATTGCGAGGCGCTGATCGATGATTTCCTGGTTTGCCGCCACGGCGCCCGCGAGCGTCTTGCCCCTCTCGATCAAGCATACCCGCGAGCTCGCGGCTCTGCATGCCGGCGCCTTCGCCCGGCCCTGGAGCGCCTTCGATTTCGAGCGCCTGCTGGTCGAGCGCGACGTATACGGCGACGGGCTGTTTCTGGGCGAATCGCGCCCGCCGCAGGGTTTCTGCCTCTCGCGCGTGCGCCGGGACGAGGCGGAGGTGCTCACCATCGCGATCGCGCCGGCCCTGCGCGGCAAGGGCCATGCCCGGCAGCTCCTGCACAGCCATCTGGAGACGTTGCGCGCCCGCCGCGTCATCCGTGTCCATCTGGAGGTGGATGAGGGCAACCGGCCCGCGCTCGCGCTCTATGCCCGCTTCGGCTTCACCGAGATCGGCCGGCGCGCCGGCCTCGAGCGCCTCGATGACGGGGAGCGCGCCACGTCGCTCCTGATGGCGGCGGATCTGTAAGGCGATGGAAAGCGGGGCGGCGCCATCGGTGCCGGCGCGCATCACGCGTGCCCTGACGATCGCCGCCAAGGCGCTCCTCCTCGTCCTCGTCTTCTGCGCGCTCTACCCCTTCCAGGCGCTCTCGCTACGCCGCCATGGCCGGCTGGCGCGGCGTCTGCCGCTGATCTTCCACCGCATCGCCTGCGCGCTGATCGGCCTGACGATCAACGAGAGCGGCGCCCGCCCGCATGACGTGCCGGCGCTGATCCTGTCCAACCACTCCTCCTGGATCGACATCGTCGCGCTCTCCGCGCTGGCGCCCGTCTCCTTCGTGGCGAAATCCGAGATCGCCGGCTGGCCGGTCTTCGGGACGCTGGCGCGGCTGCAACGCTCGATCTTCGTCGATCGCAACAACCCCCGCGCCACCGGCGATGTCGCGCAGACCATGGCGCGCCGGCTGGGGCGCGGCGAGTGGATCGTGCTGTTCGCCGAGGGCACGACGAGCGACGGCAACCGCGTCCTGCCCTTCAAGGCCCCGCTGGTGGGCGCCGCGCGCATGGCGCTCGATCCGGGGAATGGGCGAGGCAAGGGGCGAGGCAAGGGGGGAGGCAAGGGGGGAGGCAAGGGGGAATCCGCGCCGCTCCTCCCCGCGCTGCTCTTGCAACCCCTCGCCATCACCTATACCCGCCGCAACGGCCTGCCGCTGACGCGCCGCGAGCGGCCGGATCTGTGCTGGTATGGCACCATGGATCTCGTCCCCCATCTCGCCGACATCCTCGCCGGCGGCTCCATCGATGTGGTGATCCACTGGGGCGCCCCGCTCAGTTTCGACGCGCGCGGCGACCGCAAGGCCCTGACCCGCGCCGCCTGGCGCGACGTCCGCGAGGCGGTCAGCCGGGCGAACCGGGGGCTGGATGTTGTGGGAGGCAACGTCCGGGAGGATGAATGTTCGCGCGCTGATCATCGCCGAACGGCTGATAGCAGGTGAAAATCTCGAAGCGAATGGCGCTGCCCGATATCTCGGACCGCACGACGCTGCGCCTGGCGCATCGTATCCCCGCACGCGTTTACGCAAT
>PXAW01000012.1 GCA_003567055.1 Hyphomicrobiales bacterium | reverse complement strand
GAGCCGCGCCTCCTGCTTGTAGAGCTTCGTATAGACCTTTTCATCGCGGGCGCGCGCATCGAGGCGGGCGAGAATGGCTTCGAGCTGGTCGCGGATCGTGTTCATGATGGCCTTCCGGAACGGGCGGTGATGCGCATTCGCGCTTGCCGCCGCCATGCGAACAGCATGACGGCACAATTCCATATCACGGCGACGACGAGCCCGCCCGTCAAGGCGAGCGGCGACCCAAACGGGATTGCCGCCACGCTCACGCTGCCCACGGCGATGCCGAATCCCATCAGCCCGGGAAAGCCGTTGAGCATCACCTGCCCCGTCGCCGCACCGCCGATACGCGGATGCAGGATGATCACGAGCGAGCTCAGAACCAGCGGCAGAATGGCGAGCACACCAGCGACCGAGGGCCCCGCAAGGCGCCCCGATATCACCACCGCGGCGACGAGCAGCATCACCGTGATCGCGCGCAAGGGCAGATCGAAGGGCGTGCGCGGCGCTGGCGGCGGGCGCTCGTTGCCGAGCTTGCGGCGGATCGCGAGGAACGCGGCGGTGAAGACGAAGGCGCTGATCGCGAGCGTGGCCGGCAGATCCGGATCGATACTGCGCATGACGAGGACCGCCCCGCCCCAGCCTGCAAATCCCGCAAGCAATGCCGGCATCAGCCGCCGCCCCGGCGCGACCGTGGCATAGGCGAGCACGAAGAAGGCATTGCCGACATTCACCTGCATGCCGATCCGGGCGACTTCCGCGAGAAAGACGGGTCCGTGATCCATGGCGAGATAGACGAAATTCGGACCGGCGGAGAGCGGCAGCGTCGCGATCATCGCCCCGGCCAGCGGCCCGCTGCGTTCGACAACGAAGGAAGCCGTGACCACGAGCAGGGCACTTGCCAGCATTTTCAGCAGAAGTTGCAGCCAGAATGGATCATCGAGACCGGGCATTTCACGACCTGCCACAGTGAGAAATTTCGAAAAACATGATAGCCTGTCATTTAACTGCCGTTTTTCGGCACTATGTCCATCTCAATCGTAATGCGGCGCGTAACTTGCCGCAGAAATAATAACTGTTTGGGGAAAAATCATGCTGGCCGATCACAATTTTGCACCGAACGACGCGGCTGCCGAAGCCTCGCGCCGCGCCGCCGCCTTCAATCTCTTCCGCCGCCGCGAATCGCCGGATCTGTTCTGCGCCGTCCCCGAAGACCGCGTCGTCCCGCCCTTCATCGCGGGGGAGGATTGGGAATTCGGTGGGCGCATCTCCGCTGATTCACGCGAGCAGCCCGGCTTCGACGGCAGCATTGCCTCCCGCGCGTCGCGCTTCAACGGATTCTATCTTTTCCAGGGCTGGAACCACTGCAAGTGAGCCAAGTGACTGAGCGTGACTGAGCTTGGCTGAGCTCGGCGGGCCGCGCCTGCCGGTCACGCTCCCACATCACATCGAAACCACCCCGCCCCGGCTTCGGTGCGGGGTTTCACTGTTGCGCCCGGCGATGAGAGCTTGACAGTGTACTGCCCCTGCGTCAGCGTCATTTCATTGAAGATTTGTCGAAATCTCGAAGGTTCGGATGTTCGGTCGGGGCAGACAGGACGAGGAAGCGAGCGTTGTGCGCCTTCTGGCGGCGCAGCTGCGGCGTGATATCGCCTTCGGCATTCTCGCACCGGATACCCGCCTCAAGATCGACGATCTGCGCACCCGCTACGGGGGCTCGGCCCATTCCTTTCGCGAAGCGCTGACCCTGCTCGCCGGCGAGGGCCTCGTCGAGGCTCAGGCCCAGCGCGGCTTTCGCGTCGCCTCCGCCACCGGCGCCGATCTCGAAGACATTCAGCGCATGCGCGCACGCATCGAAACGCTCGGGCTCGAATGGTCCCTCGCCCATGCCGATGCAGTCTGGGAGGCCGAACTCGTCGCCACGCGCCATACGCTCGGCCGCGCCGTCGAGGCGGTGCGCCACGAACCTGCCTCGGAAGCGCTCGCCTGGGATGAGGCGGTATCGCGCTTTCACGCGACGCTCGTCGCCAATTGCCGCTCGCCCCGCCTCATCGCCTTTCAGGAACGTCTCGCACTGGAGAGCCGGCGGTTTCGCCTCGCCGCCCTGATCGAGGGGCGCATCGACCACGACGCGGAGGAAGCCCTGCGCGCGCAGATCGTCGAGGCCGTTCTCGCGCGCGATGCCACGGCGGCGCTGGCCTGTCTGACACGCCTTTTCCAGCCGGCAGCCGGGGCCGGCACGGAACCATCGCAATAACCGGCCATCACGGGAGGACCATCATGATACGTCTTACACGCAGAGGCTTCGGCGGCGTCGTCGCCGGCGGGCTCGCAACCGCGACATTCGCCCGCAGCCGGGCCTTCGCCCAGGGAACACGGGTGCGCGTCGGCCTGCTCTCGCTGACCTCGCATGCCCCCTCGATCATCGCGGCAGCCAAGGGCTATTTCGCCGATCAGGGCCTCGATGTCGAATTCGTCTCCTTCCAGGCGGCGCAGCCGATGGCGGTGGCAATCGCCTCGAACGACGTCGATTTCGGCGTGACCGCGATTTCCGGCGGCCTGATCAGCCTGGCCGAGCGTGGTGCGGTGAAGGTGATCGGCGGCGCGCTTCAGGAAAGCGCCGATGTCGAGGGCCAGAAGATCCTGGTCTCGCGGGCGGCCTATGAATCGGGCGTGACCACGCCGGCGGATCTCGAAGGCAAGCGCTACGGCATCACCACGGCGGGCTCGTCCTTCCACTACATGGCCCACAAGGTTGCCGACGGCGAAGGCTTCGCGCGCGATTCGCTGCAGCTCGTGCCGCTCAACAGCGTCCCTGCCGTGATCGCCTCCCTGCGTTCCGGCCAGATCGACGCCTGGTCGATCGTGCCCAATATCGCCGGCGGCCTCGTCGCGAGCGGGGATGTGGTCGAGATCGGTGAGATTTCGGATTACATCGAAGATTATCAGGTCACCACCGTGTTCACCTCCTCGCGCATGGCGGCGGAAGAGCCCGACACCGTACGCAGCTTCCTCGCCGGCTTCGCGCGCGGGGTCGACGACTACAATGCCGCGCTCGTGGACCAGACCATGAGCGAGGAGGAGGTCCTCGAGATCAGCCGGATGATCCACGAATACGTCTATACCGATCGCCCGTTCGAGAATGCCGATGCGGCCATTCGCGCCGGCGCGATGCGGGTGAACGCGGATGCGCGCATGAACCTGACCAGCATCGAGGATCAGCTCGCATGGTTCGTCTCGGAGGGGCTGGTGCCCGCCGATGCCTCGATCGAGACGCTGGTCGATACCAGCTTCGTCGAAACCTACTGAGCAAGCCGTTCGGACCGCCGCCCCTTCACGGCGGCGGTCCCATTGCCATAGCCGGCGGGACCCATCATGGAATTGCGGATCGAAGGCGTCAGCCACGATTACGGCGAGACGCAGGTGCTGCGTGATATCAGCTTCAGCGTCGCGCCGGGCGAGATCATCTGCATCATCGGCCCGTCGGGCTGCGGAAAATCCACGCTCCTGCGCTTCATCGGCGGGCTGGAGCGCCCCGACCGGGGGCAGGTTCTGATCGCCGGCGAACCGCCTGCGGATTCGCTCAACCCGCTGACCTACATCTTCCAGGATTTCGCCCTCCTGCCCTGGCGCACCGTCGAGGGCAATGTCAGCCTCGTGCTTGAGGATCACGGCATTCGCGGCGCAAAATCGCGGGCTATCATCGACGATGTGCTGGCACGCACCAAGCTCTCGGAATTCGCCCGCGCCTGGCCGCGTCAGCTCTCCGGCGGCATGAAGCAGCGCGTCGCCATCGCCCG
>PXAW01000527.1 GCA_003567055.1 Hyphomicrobiales bacterium | reverse complement strand
GTGCCTCAACATCATCTGTCAAGAAGGCAATCGCTCGTGAAATAGGCGCGAACTCGGCGCCGTCCGGCGGGCCTCCGCCGAGGCCTGTCAACTCCCAGAACGTCCCACTGACGTTGAACCCGTTAAGGTCAGGAAAGGCGCTCGCGAGAGCAACGACATCGCTTCCGGAAGCGAGTGCGGTTTCCGCCGATCCAAAATCCATTGTTCCGAATACGGGCGAGACAAGCACCCCTGCGAAATCCGACCCTGCCAGAAGCGCCGTGATCTCGCTCTCCGCGATCGGCCCCGTCGCATGTTCCAGCACCCAGTCGCCGCCGGCTTCATCCGCGCCGGTCGGGTCGATCGAGGCGGCGATGTCGGCGCCGGTCTTGCCGGCCATGGCATCGACGAAGGCCTGGCCCTGGCCATCGGCGGCGACGAAGCAGCCATAGAGCAGGATATCGCCGCCCTCAGTGATGGCGGCGCCGATGCGTGCAAGGTCATCAGCGAAATCGGCGAGGTTGCCGGAATCAACCACGCCGGAGGCGAATTTCAGGGCGCCGTTTGCGCCATGGCTGAGGATGTGGATGGCGCCGAGATCCGAGCGCCCGTCGAGATGATCGGCGATCTGGGTCAGGGCCGGGGAATCGCCGTCGAGAATCACGATCTCCGCCGCATCGCCGATCGCATCGATCAGGGCCTGCTTGTCGGCAATGCCGGAATCGATGAAGACGATCTCCGTCAGTGCGGCCTCATCCTGCGTCACCGCCTCGCCGGTTTCCGCATCGGCATCCGCTGCATCGGCATAGGTGGCGGCGCCTGCGGCATCGAACATGATGCGCGGCTCGAGCGCGAGATTGAGCGCGGCGCGCGGGAACATGCCCGGCGATGCCCCCCGTGCAGGCGGGGATCCCGCCGGGGATTGTGAAAGATCAGGGGCTTCCACGGATCGGTGCCGCCGCAATGCCATGGCTCATCTCCTCGATCGCGACGCTGCTCAAGCGACGCCGCACGCAACAAAACCGTACCGGCCACCAAACAATGCCGGCCAAAACGCCCGGCTGGTGATGCAGTCCGTCCCCGCCCCGCCTGCGCTGGGAGGAGGCGCCGGGAATCGCATGGAGCCGCCGTGATCCGCGGATCGGCGAATCACGGACGGCTCGAGCATCTGCAATCCAGCATGGATCATATCATGCCCGTTGCCAAGCGGATGTATCGCCTCAGATGCCGCATGATCAATAATAAATTGCTTTTTAGAGTGCGAATATAAGAATAAATAATGACTTCATGCAATATCCTGATTTCGCAGCAATTTATAATTTTGCAACTTTAGCATTCCATGGTTGCCTTCTCAACGTGGTCTGCGCTGATTCGCCCGGATCGCCTTGCCTTGCCTGCGCCCGGTTGGCGCCTGCCCAAAATCAGGAGAAAATGATGGATTCACCCTTTATCGCGATGATCATGATCTGGGCGCCGGATTTCGCGCCGCAGAACTGGGCCTTCTGTGCCGGTCAGCAATTGCCGATCAACCAGAACCAGGCCCTGTTTTCGCTGCTCGCCAACAGATACGGGGGTAACGGAACCACGACATTCGGACTTCCGGATCTGCGGGGGCGGGTGCCACTCGGAGTCGGCGCCATGCCGGGAGGCATGAATCACCAGCTCGGCCAGAGTGGCGGTTTGGAGACGACGACCCTGACGGTCACCGAATTGCCTCCGCATACGCATTCAGGGGCCAGTCTCCATGCGCAGATGCAGGCCTGGGACACGCCTGGGACGGATCATAATCCGGCAGCCGGAAAAGGTCTGGCGGCCGGCAAAGCAGGGGATGGTTTCCAGACGCAACCCGTCAGAGCCTACGCCGAACCCTCCGGTAACCCCGTCAACCTCGCCGGCGGCGCAATTGTGGGCGCGACGGCCCCCACTGGCGGTGGCATGCCGTTCAACAACATGCAGCCCTATATCGCGCTGAATTTCTGCATCGCGCTGTTCGGGATCTATCCGCCGCGCCAGTGAAGCGGCGGGGCGGTCCGGCAAAACGCCAAAGGCGGCTGTGCGTGCGGCGCGTCGACAGGGCCGCACGCCTCGATCATGATGGGTTCCGGAGGCCGCCGCGCGAAGCGGCCGTCAACGAGAACCGTGACGCATGATCGACAAAATCGTAACCGACCTGACCGAGGCGATGGCCGGCATTTCTGATGGCGCCACAATCCTGATCGGCGGCTTCGGCTCCGTCGGCCAGCCCGATACGCTGATCGAGGGGCTGATCGAGAGCGGCGCGGGCGACCTCGTCGTCGTCTCCAACAATGCCGGGACGGGGCGCGCCGGGCTGGCGCGGCTGATGGAACTCGGGCGGGTGCGCAAGATCATCTGCACCTATCCGCGCAGCGCCGGCTCCGTCGTCTTCGAGGAGCTCTATGCCGCCGGAAAGATCGCGCTCGAAATCGTCCCGCAGGGCACCCTGGCCGAGCGCCTGCGCGCCGCCGGTGCCGGCATCCCCGCCTTCTTCACCCCCACCGCCTACGGCACCAAGCTCGCCGAGGGCAAGGAGACGCGCCGGATCGACGGGCGCGATTACGTGCTCGAATACGCGCTGCCCGGCGATGTCGCCCTCGTCGAGGCCTGGGAGGCCGATCGCTGGGGCAACCTCACCTACCGGGCGAGCGGGCGCAATTTCAATCCCGTGATGGCCACGGCGGCGAAGCTGACCATCGCCCAGACCAACCATATCCGCGATCTCGGCGATCTCGCCCCCGATCTGATCGGCACGCCGGGGCTGTACGTGGACCGGGTGCTCCACGCGCCGCGCGAAGCCGAAGGAGTCTGATCCATGAGCGAAACCGTACAGACCCGCATCACCGGATGGCAGCCCCTCGACCGCAAGGCGATGGCCGCCCGCGTGGCCGACGACATCCCCGAGGGCTGGTACGTCAATCTCGGCATCGGCATGCCCACGATGATCGCCGATTACGTGCCCGAAACGCGCGAGGTGGTGATCCATTCCGAGAACGGCATCGTCGGGATGGGGCCGGCGCCGACGCCCGAACAGGACGATCCGTGGCTGATCAATGCCGGCAAGCAGCGCGTCACCCTGCTCAAGGGCGGCTCCTACGTGCACCAGGCCGACAGCTTCGCCATCATCCGGGGCGGGCATCTCGATCTGTGCGTGCTCGGCGCCTTCGAGGTGGCGCAGAACGGCGATATCGCAAATTGGTCGACCGGTGACAGCGACATGGCCCCCGCCGTCGGCGGTGCCATGGATCTCTCGGCAGGCGCGAAACGCATCTGGGTGATCATGCAGCACACGACCCGCGACGGGCGCCCGCGCCTCGTCGAAAGATGCGGCTATCCGCTGACGGCGCCGGGGGTGGTCAAGCGGATCTACACCGATCTCGCCGTGCTCGACGTCACCCCCGACGGTTTCGCCGTACGCGAAATGGTGCCGGGGCTGACATTGTCGGAATTGCGCGAGCGCACGGCGGCGCCGCTGATCGGGTGATTGCCGGCCTTACGCCGTTTCCAGCACGTGGACGCGGCGGTCGGCGATGAGATCCTTCACCTTGGCCGCATATGCGGCCATGTGAGGCGCTGCGGCATGGGCCTTCAGCGCCTCGGCGCTCTCCCATTTCTCGATCACCATGAAGCTGTCCGGGCCGATCTCCGTCTGGAAGGAGAAGCCCGATGCGTCGATGACGGGCTGGTATTCGATGCAGCCCTGTTCGGCATGGACGGCGGGCATGTTGGCGCGGAACGCGTCGAGGATTTCCGCGCGCTTGCCGGGCTTTGCCGTGATGATGGCGACGACGTGGATCATGG
>PXAW01000418.1 GCA_003567055.1 Hyphomicrobiales bacterium | reverse complement strand
TGATCTTCAGCCGGCGGCTCTGCAGCAGATAGACCAGCCCGAAGAGCATGAAGGCGGGGATGTAGAACAGTTCGTGCAGGGGTTGATCCGCCTCGATCTCGACGGCTGTGAGCAGCACCGGATTGTCGAAATCGTAGAAATCGAAATTGTCCAGCGTGCGCCCGGCGAAGCTGCGCGGATCGAAGGGCTCTTCGAGCACGACGCGGTCATCCTCGATCATGGCCGGCAGATCCGTCGCCTGACGGTAGCGCATCTGCGGATCGTCGATGGCCGGCCCCAGATCGAAGGCCATCAGCCGGTCCTGCATCGATCCGTCACGGAAGGACGGCCCCTCGACGCGCAGGCGGATGACGGCGTCATCGGGCAGATCGGCCACGGTTTCGTAGAGCTGCGTCGGCTCGACTTCCTGCCATGGCGGCACGACCCGATCCATGAAGAAGCCCGGTCGCAGCAACAGCAGGGTGACCAGCAGAAGCGCCGCCGATTCCCACAACCGCGATTTCACCAGGAAGAAGCCCTGCGTCGCGGCGGCGAAGACCAGCATGGCGAGCGTGGCCTTGATGAAGATCCAGATACCGCCGATCCAGTCGACGCCGATCAGCAGGAGATCGGTGTTGAAGATGAAGATGAACGGCAACAGCACCGTGCGCAGGCTGTAGAAGAAGGCGGTGAAGCCCGTCTTCAGCGGGTCTCCGCGCGACACCGCCGCAGCGGCGAAGGAGGCGAGCCCCACAGGGGGCGTCACATCCGCCATGATCCCGAAATAGAAGACGAAGAGATGCGCCGCGATCAGCGGGATCAGGATCCCGTTGGCCTGGCCGAGCTCGACGATGATCGGCGCCATGAGGGTGGCGACGACGATGTAATTCGCCGTGGTGGGCAGGCCCATGCCGAGGATCAGGCTGATGATGGCGGTGAAGACCAGGATCAGGAAGATGTTGCCGCCAGACAGCGTCTCCACCACCTCGCCCATGACCTGTCCGAGCCCGGTGAGCGTGACCGTGCCGACGACGATGCCGGCGGCGGCCACGGCACAGGCAATGCCGATCATGTTGCGCGCACCGCCGATCAGGCCCTGGATCAGCTCGTCGAAGCCGGCGCGCGCCTGCGCGATGATCTCGCCGGAACGCAAGCCCCGCAACAGCGCCTTGATCGGGCGCTGGGTGAGAAGGATCACGATCAGCACCATGACCGCATAGAAAGCCGAGAGGCCCGGCGAGAGCTGCTCGATCATGATGAACCAGACCAGCACCACGATCGGCAGGATGAAATGCAACCCGGTCACGGCGACTTCACCGGCAATCGGCAGCTTCACGACCGGCGCATTGGGATCGTCGATCTCGAGATCGGGCTTCTTCGAGGCGAGCCAGAGCATGGCCAGATAGGCGAGCCCCATCAGGGTGAGCACCACGGGTGCCGAAAGCCCGGGTATCGCCGCCTGCAGGAAGCGGATGCCGAAATAGATCACACCGGCGAGGATCACGATCGAGGAGACCACGATACCCATGCGCAGGAGCGCCGCCTGGAAGCTGCGGATGACGGGCTTGGGCAGCGTCTGCATATCCGCCTTCACCGCCTCGAGATGCACGAGGTAGAGAAGCGCGATATAGGAGATCACCGCCGGCAGGAAGGCATGGGTGATCACCTCCGTATAGGAGATGCCCACATATTCCACCATCAGGAAGGCGGCAGCCCCCATCACCGGCGGCATGATCTGGCCGTTGACCGAGGAGGCGACCTCGACCGAACCGGCTTTCTCGGCGGTGAAGCCGACGCGCTTCATCAGCGGGATCGTGAAGGTGCCCGTCGTCACCACATTGGCGATGGAGGAGCCCGAGATCACGCCGGTCATCATCGAGGCCAGCACCGCCGCCTTGGCCGGCCCGCCGCGCAGATGGCCGAGCAGGGCGAAGGCGAGCTTGATGAAATAGTTGCCCGCTCCGGCTTTCTCGAGCAGCGAGCCGAACAGCACGAACAGGAAGACGAAGGCGGAAGAGACACCCAGCCCCACACCGAAGACGCCGCCGGGCGAGAGCCAGAACTGGTCCATGGCGCGCTGGAAGGAAGCGCCGCGCCACTGGATCAGCTCCGGAATCCACGGCGACGAGCCGAAGAAGACGTAGGTCATGAAGACGATGCCGACGAACATCAGGGGCGGCCCGAGCGCGCGGCGCGTCGCTTCGAGCAGGACGAGCAGGCCGATCCCCGCCGCGACGAGATCCTGCGTGATCGGCAGGCCGGGGCGGCGCGACAGGTCGCGGTAATAGACGTAGATATACAAGGCCGCACCGGCCGCGACGATGGCGAGGATCCAGTCGATCAGCGGCACCCGGTCGCGCGCGCTCGAAGCGAAGGCCGGATAGGCGAGGAAGGCGAGGAACAGCGCGAAAGCGAGGTGAATCGAGCGGATTTCGGCGGCATTCAGCGTGAACTGCATCCCCGTCCAGGCGGATAGCGTGAAGGGCAGCGGCGAGGCGATATAGAGCTGGAACAAGGACCAGGTCAGCGCCACGCCGGCGATCACATAGGCCGTGAAACCCGTCGGTGCCCGCGCACCGCTGTCATTCGCGGCTACGAGATCCTGCAGGTCCTTGTCGTTGACGCCGGAACCGGCCTGCGCGGATTGATCCTGACCGGTCGCGCTGCCGGCAGCCTGCCCCTGAGCCGCATTGCTCATGCGAGTATTCCCCTCACCTCTCGATGCGGACGCCACCGCGCAGCCCGCATTCCCCCGGATGATTATGCTTGATGATGCGGGTTGATCCCGCCTGTCGTGCAACTGAAATCCTGAAAATGACGGGACGGCGCGCACGCCGCCCCGCTGTTTGTACCAAGGACGAAGCCCGGGCTCCGGCCTTGCGATGCGTGCCGGCGATCAGTCGATCAGGCCGTGTTCGCGGAAGTAACGCTCCGCGCCCGGATGCATCGGTGCGGACAGACCCTGCGAAGCCATGACTTCCGGATCCAGCACCGCCAGCGCCGGGTGCAGGGCCTTGAAGTTGTCGAGATTGTCGAAGACCGACGAGACGAGGATGTAGACCGATTCCTCATCGACATTGGCCGAGGTCACGAAGGTCGCGCCCACGCCGAAGGTCTCGACATCCTCATCCGTACCGCGATACATGCCGCCGGGAATGGTGGCGCCGAAATAGAACGGGATCTCGTCCACCAGCGCCATCAGCTCGTCGTCATTGGCGTTGACGATGCGCACGTCACAGGTCGAGGTGACTTCCTGGATCGCGCCGGAGGGGTGGCCGACGGTGAAGACGAAGGCATCGATGTTGTTGTCGCACAGAGCCTGACCCTGCTCCGCCGGGGCGAGCTCGGAAGCCAGCGTGAAGTCACTGGTGCTCCAGCCCTTGTGCTCCATCACGACTTCCATCAGCGCGCGCTGACCGGAACCGGGATTGCCGATATTGACGCGGTTGCCGACCAGATCGTCGAATTCATGGATGTCGCTGTCGGCGCGCGCCACCACCGTGGCGGGCTCGGGATGCAGCGAGAACAGCGAACGCAGATCCTCGTGCGCGCCGCCTTCCTCGAACTGGTTCAGGCCGTTGAAGGCATTGTACTGAACGTCCGACTGGACGACGCCGAATTCGAGGTCGCCGCCGCGAATGGCGTTGACGTTGAACA
This sequence comes from Hyphomicrobiales bacterium, assembly GCA_003567055.1. Lineage (GTDB taxonomy): Bacteria > Pseudomonadota > Alphaproteobacteria > Rhizobiales > Beijerinckiaceae > Saliniramus. The sequence goes on along the minus strand of PXAW01000418.1, from coordinate 163 downwards.
CCGAGCCGCCGGTGGATTCCACCGAGCAGCGGATGCCGTGCTCGCTGCGGGTCTGGTTCATCAGGCGGCAGATCGCGCCACCGACCGGGTAATACACGCCGGTGACACCGCCGGTGCCGATCGAAACGAATTGCTGCTGGGCGAGCGCGCCGGAAGGCGCTGC
>PXAW01000262.1 GCA_003567055.1 Hyphomicrobiales bacterium | reverse complement strand
CCGAGGCCTCCGTCGCGCCTGATTCCAACTCGTTCTTCTTGTCCATGCTCTACCCCCGTATTCCCGGAAAGGTAGCGCTTCACGCTGTCTCAGAAAACCGTGCCCCAGCCCAATCAGCATCACCGCAGCCGCCGCCGCGACCCGTCACGAAGCCGGGGCCGCCTTGCGATGGCGCAGGGCGCGCCAGCCGGGGAGGGCGAGGAGCACGAGGGCGGTGATCATCAGGGCGACTGCGATCGGATGACCCGTGAAGAAGGCGGTGAAGCTGCCGTTGGTGATGATGAGACCCTGGCGCAGGCTCATCTCCAGCGTGGGGCCGAGCACCATGCCGATGACCAGCGGCGCCATCGGGTAGCCCTGGCGGCGCAGGATGAAGCCGATCACTCCGGCAACCGCCATGACCAGCAGGTCGAAGGGATTGCCGCGCACGAAATAGACGCCGATGACGCAGAAGACCGCGATCGCCGTCATCAGGAAGGCCTCGCGCATGCGCAGAAGCGGTGCTGCCAGCCGTGATACCAGCATCCCGAGCGGCAGCAGGATCAGGTTGATCAGCAGGAAACCGGTGAAGATCGCGGCGATCAGGGTCGGGTTGCTGGTCATCAGCCGCACGCCCGGCGTGACCCCATGCAGCGTCAGCGTGGCGAGCATCACGGCGGTGATGGCGTCACCGGGGATCCCGAGCGCCATGGTCGGCACCAGCGCGCCGCCAGTCACGGCGTTATTGGCCGATTCCGAGGCGATGATCCCGTCCGGCTCACCCTTGCCGAAATCGTCCCGGCGCGGCGAGGAGCGACGCGCTTCGGCATAGGAGATGAAGGCCGCCGTCGCCGCCCCCGTTCCGGGCAGGACGCCGACGCCGCAGCCGATGGCGATCGACTTGGCGAGCCCGCCGAGGCGACCCTTCCAGGCGCGCAGCTTCGGCAGGACGATCCCCTCGAAGGCCACCAGTAGCGCCGCGCCATCGATCCGGCGCGAGGCGCGCAGCAGCACTTCCGACAGGGCGAAGACGCCGATCACCACGGCGAGCAGGTCAAAGCCGGCGATGAGGTTGAAGGCACCGAAGGTGAAGCGCCCTTCACCGGTAATCGGGTCCCCGCCCACGCTCGACAGGAAGATGCCGATCACGCCGGCGAGCAGCCCCTTGATCATCGAGCCCTCGGAAACCGAGACGATGCAGGTGAGCCCGAGCAGGATCAGGGCGAAGGTCTCGATCGGTCCGAAATTCAGCGCGAATGCCGCGACCTGCGGCGCCGCGAGGATCAGAAGAATCGCCGAGACGATGCCGCCGGCAACTGACGCCAGCGTGGCCCAGCCGAGCGCCAGCCCGGCCTCGCCACGCTGCGACATCGGGTAGCCGTCGAGGCAGGTCGCTGCCGATTGCGGCGTGCCGGGCGTGTTGATCAGGATGGCGGAGATCGATCCGCCATAGACCGAGCCGGCATAGACCGCGAGAACGAGCAGGATCGCCGCGATCTGCCCCATGCCGAGCGTGAAGGGCAGGATGATCGCCACCGCAACGGTCGAGCCTATCCCGGGCAGGGCGCCAAGAATGATACCGAGCATCGTCCCCAGAATGAGGACCGCGACACCCTCAAGCGTGAAGATGAGGCCGAGAGCCTGGGGCAGCATTTCCAGCATGCGCGATCCTCACAGCCACCAGAAGAAGGGCGATGCCGGGAGCGGCATCTTCAGAACCCGGTTGAACAGGATCAGCAGCACCGCCGGCGCCCCGATCGCAAAGGCCGCAATCGTCGCGACATGCCGCTGGCCGAGGGCGAGCAGCGACACCGTGCAGAAGGCGACGGAGGTGATGAAGAAACCCAGCCGGGTGAAGAACACGGCATAGAGCACGACGGCGACGACCAGCGCGCCGATGCGCCACGCCGCCGGCTCCTGCGAGGGCGTGCCACGCCGGATCGCGGACGCAATCTCCAGGGCCGCGAGCCCGACCCAGATAATCAGGACGATACGCGGGAAGAAGGTCGGGTCGAAAGCCGGCGGCAGGTCGGGACTGCCCCCGAACGTCGTGGCCAGAAGTGCCGCGCCGGTCAGGAACAGCGCGATCGCGACGAGCGCGCGCTCGTTCATCAACGCCAACATCGCAAACTCCCGGTTACCGCCTTGGCCGGCAGGGCAGGGGTTGCCGGGGCGCAGACCGATCGCGGCGCGCCCCGGGCGGGTTTTTCCGGGATCGGGCCTCAGAGGCCTGCGGCTTCGATCAGGGCGCCGTTGGCTTCGTATTGCGCCCGGAAGAAGGCATCGAATTCCTCCGAGTCCTTGAAGTCGATGACCGTGTTGGTGCGCTCGGCAAAGGCCTGGAAGCCGTCCGAATTCACCGCCTGCTCGCAGGCATCGGAGAGGCGCGCCGTCACCTCCGCATCGACACCTGCCGGTGCGAACAGGCCGCCCCAGAGATAGAGCTCGTTCAGGGGCGCCTCGATACCGACTTCCGCAGCCGTGGGAACATCGGGGAAGTTTTCGAGCCGGCTGTCGTTGAAGACCACAAGCGGGCGGAAATCGCCGCTGGCCATCAGCAATTCGGTGTCACCGAAGAACTGGATGGTGCCCGCTGCCATGCCCTGCAATGCCGGGCCGGAACCCTGGAAGGGGAGGTGGCGCACCTTGTCGAGCACGCCGAGACCGGAAAAGGCCGCGACCATGGTCAGATGCGTGATCGCGCCGGGCCCGGAGGAGCCGTAGAGATATTGCCCCGGGTTCTCCTCGACGGCGGCGACCACGTCCTCGATCGTCTCGAAGGGGCTGTCGGCATTGACGAAGAACAGGGTGGGCGAGGCCGCGACCGAGCAGATCGGTGTCCAGCTGTCGAGGCCGTAGGGCGTCTCGCGCACCTGCGGCTGGATGGTGGCAACGGTGATCGACCAGTAGCCGAGCTGATAGCCGTCCGCGCGCTGGCCCGCGAGCGCACCTGCGGCAACCGTACCGGCGCCACCGGCAGTGTTCGAGACGAAGACATCGCCGCCGATCGCTTCAGCGAAATGCGGCGCGAAGGCGCGCAGCAGCAGATCCGTACCACCGCCCGCATTGAAGGGCACCACGAGATTGATCGGGCGCTCCGGAAAGGCCTGGGCGGCGGTTGCGCCCGTGAGCAGGGCAACGCCTGCACCCAGTGCGAAAAGGTGTTTGCTGATCGACATGTTTCCCTCCCTCAAGGTGAATTCTCTTGATTGGTATCGTTATCAATTGAGATGATAACGTTGTCATTCCAGATTTCAACGATTAAACGAGGAGAATGAACGCCAATCCGGCCTTGGTGGCCGGCGGCCTGGAGTATCCGATGAGGTGGCATGTCGGGCCCTGACATTTCCCCGCCCACCGCACGTGACGTCGCGGCGCGCGCCGGCGTTTCCGTGATCACCGTGTCACGTGTGATGCGCGGTGCGCCCAACGTCTCGCCGACATTGCGCGAGAAGGTGCGTGTAGCGGCGCGCGCGCTCGGCTATCGGCCCAACCGTGTGGCCGGTGCGCTGCGGGCGCGCGAGACGGACCTCGTGGCGGTGATCGTGCCCTCGATGAGCCACAGCGTCTTTCCCGAGGTTATCGACGGTATCGATCACGGCCTCTCCGGCACGCATTTGCGCACGGTGCTCGGCATCACCCACTACGACCAGGCCCGCGAAGCTGTGATCCTGCAGGATCTGATCGCCTGGAATCCGACTGCGGTGATCATCAGCGGGCTGGAGCATCATCCCGAAGTACGGGCGATGCTCCATGCCGCCTCGTGCCCCGTCGTCGAGGTGATGGATGTGGACGGGGATCCGATCGATCTCTGCGTCGG
>PXAW01000334.1 GCA_003567055.1 Hyphomicrobiales bacterium | reverse complement strand
TTCCGGCACGCTCAGCCTGTCCCAATCGACCGGCAGGATGCTGCGCGCGGCCTGAAGCACGACCGGGTCGATCTCGAAATAGCGCTGCGAACGATAGCGGCTGATCCATTGCTCGGGATAGGAATGGATCACGACGGGATTCTCGCGCGGATCATTGGGCAGGCGCAGGGCATGATAGCCCGCATGAGCAAAGCCGTAGATGTCGATCAGGCCCATGATCGCCTGCTCGAGGTCGGGCAGCGATCGGGCTGCCTCGATCCGTTCCAGTACCGAATAAAACGCGTCGTCACGCATAAGCGGGTTCCGATGAGCGGGCTGATGTGAATCGAATTTCTGCCGATACCCTTGCTTCTGTATAATAGAAGCCGCAGTATTTGGAAATATAGCGCATGGGTTGTATCGGGTTGTTGCGCTCTCTGCGATAGAGGGATGTGTTGCGACACAAACGAAATGCGTCATCGCAATATTTGTAACTATGATGCCTGTTCGCAGCGCTCAACACGGTCTTTCCGGCAATCCCGCTGCCGGCCACGCCGCCGGCAGCAGACGCGCCCTGCGGCTGCGTGTGTCTGGGTTCAGATCCGACCCAGCAATTCCTGCGCCGCCGCCTGCGGATCCTGCGCGGTATTCAGCGAAGCGACGAACCGGCCCTGTCCGTCCATGATGTAGACGAGCGCCGTATGGTCCATTGTGTAGTCACCGTCATCGAGCGGGACGCGGCGCTTGTAGGCCCGGAAGTTGCGCACCACCTCGTCGATCTCCTCATTCGTGCCGGTCAGGCCGATGATGCGGTCATCGAAACTCTGGACATAGAGGCGCATGTCGTCGGGCGTGTCGCGCTCGGGATCCACGGTGATGAACAGGGCATTGATCTCGCGGCCCTTGTCCGAGGTGGCGCGCAGCACTTCCGAGATCTCGAAGAGTTTGGTCGGGCAGACATCCGGGCAATGGGTGAAGCCGAAGAAGAGCAGATGCGGCTCGCCGAGGAAATCGTCGCGGCTCACCCGGTTGCCGTCGTGATCGGTCAGTGTGAACGGCCCGCCGACATCGGATGCCGCAACCTCGCGCCCGCCGGGTGTCAGCGTCAGGACGGCGACCACCCCCAGCGAAACCAGACCGAACAGGAAGGCGGCCAGCGGAATGGCGATACGGCGGGCACGTTCGGACATGATCTTCCTCGATGACGATGGCGCAGGGAGCGGGCCGCTCGAAAACGCCGGGTGGCGCATCCGAACCCGGCCCGGCTCACGGCCCCTTCTCTGGACCAACTGAACTCGCATCGCAATACGGCAAAATCCCGGCAGGCGGGATGCGACCCGGGGTCGCCATGCCGGCTTCATGCGTCGGTCGCGTGCATGATGGTGCATGCGGGCGATGACAGCCGGGCGCCTTGGTGTTATCGACATCGGATCATGAATGAAGCCCGGCCCATCAGGCGCAGATTGCGCGCCCGCAAAGACCCTGCGAACCCCGTCGGTGACGAATCGGCGCAGGGTGCGCCACGAGCCGCATCGCAGGAGGCGGAGCGGGAGACGCAGCAGGCGGAGCATGCCCTGGCGCCTGCGCCTGCGCAGGTCACGCAGCATGCCGAGGGTCGCGTCAGGCATGCGCTCACGCCGCGCTCAATCGTGCTGGTCGGACTGATGGGGGCCGGCAAGAGCACCGTCGGGCGCCGCCTCGCGGCACGGCTGGGCATGACCTTCCGTGATGCGGACAACGAAATCGAGGCGGCAGCCGGGATGACGATCCCCGACATTTTCGCCGTTTATGGCGAAGCGCATTTCCGTGACGGCGAGCGCCGGGTCATCGACCGGCTGCTGCGCGAGGAGACGATGGTGCTGGCCACAGGTGGCGGCGCCTATATGGATGCGACGACCCGCGCAACCATTCGCGAACACGCCGTCTCGGTCTGGCTGCGAGCCGATCTGGAAACGCTGATGCGCCGTGTGCGCAAGCGCTCCCACCGTCCGCTTCTGCAGAATGCCGACCCGGAAGGCGTCATGCGTCGGCTGATCGACGAGCGCTACCCGGTTTACGCCGAGGCGGATGTGGTGGTGGAATCCCGTGAGGGGCCGCATGAGAAGGTCGTCGAGGCGATCGTCGCGGCGCTCGACGCGCATCTCGCGGGTTCAGGGGCAGGTCGCGATGATGAGGGGCAGGAACGTGGAGATGAGCGGGACGATGGATGAGGCGCAGCAGATGCATCGCGTCGTGCAGGTGGCGCTGGGTGAGCGCTCCTACGAGATCCTCATCGGGCGGGGGCTTCTCGCCGGAGCCCGGTCGCGCATCGCAGGTCTGGGGGCGCGCGCTGCGGCGATCATCACGGATGATCACGTCGGGGATCTGCATGCACCCGCCCTCACCGCCATGCTGGAGGAGGCCGGCCTGCGGGTGACGACGGTGAGCGTCAGTCCGGGCGAAGCCTCGAAAGCCTTCGCGACGCTGGAGCATGTCTGCGGCGCCATTCTCGATGCGCGCATCGAGCGCGGCGATCTCGTCATCGCGCTCGGCGGCGGCGTGGTGGGTGATCTCGCCGGATTTGCCGCCGCGATCGTGCGGCGCGGCATCCGCTTCGTCCAGGTGCCGACGAGCCTGCTTGCCCAGGTCGATTCCTCCGTCGGCGGCAAGACCGGGATCAACGCACCGCAGGGCAAGAATCTGATCGGCGCCTTCCACCAGCCGAGCCTCGTGCTCGCCGATACCGGCCTGCTCGATACGCTGCCCCTGCGCGAGATCCGTGCGGGTTACGCGGAAACGGTGAAATACGGCCTGATCGACGACCCCGATTTCTTCGACTGGTGCGCGGCCAACTGGCCGGGCGTGTATGAGGGCGGGCCCGAGCGCGAGCATGCGGTGGAGATCGCCTGCCGGGCCAAGGCGGCGATCGTGGCGCGCGACGAGCGCGAGACCGGCGACCGGGCACTGCTCAATCTCGGCCATACTTTCGGCCATGCGCTGGAGCGCGTGACGGGCTACGATTCAGCCCGGCTCATCCATGGCGAGGCGGTGGCTCTCGGCATGGCCCAGGCTTTCCGCTTCTCCGTCGCGCAGGGCTTGTGCAGCGGGCAGGATGCGGTGCGTGTCGAGGCGCATCTGCGCGAGGCGGGCCTGCCGACGCGGCTTGCCGATATTCCGGGCGGCGTCGGCAGCGCCGATGACCTGCTCGGCGCCATGGCACAGGATAAAAAGGTGGTCGGCGGTGCGCTGACCTTCATCCTCGCGCGCGGGATCGGCGCGAGCTTCATCGCGAAAGGCGTACCGGCGCAGGATGTGCGCGCCTTTCTCGTGCAGGAGATAGCCGGTTTGAGCGGAGCGTGATGTGATGGAAACCTCTGTCTGGATATCGCTTCTCGCAGTGTTCTTCTGCTTTGTCCTGTCGGGTTTCTTCTCGGGCAGCGAGACGGCGCTGACGGCCTCTTCGCGGGCGCGGATGCTGGCGCTGGAGCGCGGCGGCGATCTGCGTGCGGGTATCGTCAACCGCATGCTGGACGCGCGCGAGCGGCTGATCGGTGGCATCCTGATCGGCAACAACGTGGTCAACACGGCCGCCGCCTCGCTGACCACCGGTGTGCTGCTGACCTTGTTCGGCGAGGTCGGCATCATCTATGCCACGCTCGCCGTATCGGTCTTCGTGATCGTCTTCTCCGAAATCCTGCCCAAGACCGTGGCGATCAACTCGCCGGACAAGGTGGCGCTGTTCGTCGCGCGTCCGATCTCGGTGATCGTGCGCCTGTTCGGCCCGCTCACCATGGCGATCGAGTATTTCATCCGCTGGCTGTTGCGGCGATTCGGGCTCGATCTC
>PXAW01000590.1 GCA_003567055.1 Hyphomicrobiales bacterium | reverse complement strand
GCCAGAGCCGCGCCAATCCGATCGCCATGATCGGCTCCTTCGCCATGAGCCTGCGCTATTCCTTCGGGCTGATCGAGGCGGCGGACATGCTGGAAGGCGCCATCACCGATGCGCTGGCCAATGGCGCGCGCACCGGCGATATCGCACCGGCGGGCACCAACAGCCTCTCCACCACCGAAATGGGCGACGCAATCCTGCGCGAATTGCAAAAACGCGCCGGCTGACGTGACAGCACTCTAGAGTATCATTCCGTCAGGTGGATACCGGCTGACGGGTCTGATGATGCGTCGAACAATGACCTGGAGCGCCCGGCCTGACTCCGTCAGGTCGGCATGCGCTCTAATCGCCTTCAGGGCGCGGCGGCGGCAGCGTTCTCGACGGTGCATCGTCGTCGCCGCTCTCGTCGAGCATGCCGAGCAATCCCGCGATATCCTGCGGCGCATCGGGCGCGAGCACGGTGGCTTCCGATGCGCCGGCGCAAGCTCCCGCAACCGTGACCGGGGGCAGCAGCGTTTCGCCGGTGATCGCGTCGACCAGATCGAGATCGTCGATCAGGCAGGCCAGAGCCGCAGGTTCCACGGCAGCGCCGCAGGTCCAGCCCGTGAGCGCGAACCCGTCATCGCCTTCGGGCTCCGCACTGCGAAAGGCGAGGCAATCCCGGGCGATGCCGTCTTCCAGCACCATCTGCGCCGCAGTCAGCGGCAGACGCCGCGTCTCCAGCCGCTCCAGATCCCGCACGCGCTGCACGGCGAGCCCGGCCTCTGCGGCATCGAGGGTGGTCGCGACGAAGAAGGAATGGCGGGGGCGCGCCGCCGCACCGCGCAAGAGAACGAGATGCAAATGGGGCTCACCACTACGGAAATCCCCGAGCGTCATGGCATCACGCCGTGCCCCGTCATCGCGGATCTCGGCGTGATGGGTGAAATCCGCCTGCGCGAGCGCATCGGGCAGGGAAGCGACCGCGATGTCGCGCGAGGGAGCGGGTCGCCAGACCGGCGGCGGCGTGGCGAGCGACGGCGCTTCAGCACGCACGCGCGATTCCTGCGCGACCGGGCTGCGCGGCGCATCGCCGTAATGCTCGATGGCGGCGAGGGTCAGGACGGTGATCAGCGCCGTCGAGCCCAGCATCAGCCGGATCAGCGGCAGACGCCGGCGGCGGCGGGGTCTGTGCACGGCCTCATAGGCAGGTGAGCGGGAAGATGTGCGCGCAGCGGCGTCCCCGGCGCCGATGGCGCCGAAATCCATATCCTGCCAATCCTGCAAGCCGCGTGACGCCACGCGCTGTCTCCCGTTCTGCTTGCGGAGGCGGTAGAACCGCGTCCGGCGGATGGATCAGGCCATCCGATAGCGACAGAATCGAGAGATTTCTTTCAGAATCGATTGACGCTGTCCGGGTTTCCTCCAGCAGCGTGAATCGATGGTTAGCGCGCGTATCTTTCCGTCATCCCGGTGCCGGCTGACGCTCAAGATGATGCGCCGAAGAATGCCTCAGGCACCCAGCGCCTTGCGCGTCGTGGCGATGATATGGTCCTGATCGGCCTCGCCGAGATAGGGATGCATCGGCAGGCTGACCACCTCTTGCGCCAGCCGGTCGGTTACCGGCAAGCCGTTGCCGGCACTCGGATATTGCGCATAGGCATCCTGGCGGTGGAGCGGGCGGGGATAATAGATCGCCGTGGGCACGCCGGCATCGCGCAGCTGCGCCTGAAAGGCGGAGCGGTCGAAACCGGGAACGCGCAGGGTGTATTGCGCCCAGACCGAACTCGAACCCGCCATCACCTGCGGGATCATGGCGCAATCGGACAGGCCTGCCGCATAGCGCGCAGCGATCCGGTCACGCGCCGCGATCTCGTCGGCGAAGACGCGCAGTTTCTCGATCAGCACCGCCGCCTGGATCGTGTCGAGCCGCCCGTTCATGCCGATGCGGGCATATTCGTAGCGATCAGCGCCCTGACCGTGATTGCGCAGGGAGCGCATCACCGCGTCCAGCTCGGAATCGTCGGTGAAGATCGCCCCGCCATCGCCGTAGCAGCCGAGCGGCTTGGCCGGAAAGAAGCTGGTCGCGGTGGCGTCGCCGATGGTGCCGACCTTGCGGCCCTGATAATGCGCTCCGAAGCTCTGCGCGGCATCGGCGAGCAGCCACAGCCCCTCGCGGGCACAGATTGCTTCGATCGGCGCGTAATCCGCCGGCTGTCCGAACAGATCCACCGGGATCATGCCCACCGGGCGCAGGCCCCGTTCACGCGCGGTGACGAGCCCGGCTTCGATGCTGTCGATGTCGAGATTGAAGCTGTCCTCGCGCACATCGACGAAGACCGGTGCGGCGCCCAGCCAGCAGATCACCTCGGCCGTCGCCGCGAAGGTGAAGCTCGGGCACAGAATGGCATCGCCGGGTTTCACGCCCTTCGCCATCAGGACGAGCGCCAGCGCATCCGTGCCGCTGCCGCAGCTCACGACGTGTTTCGCCCCGCAAAAGGCTGCGAGTTCCTCTTCGAGCTGCCCGACTTCCGGCCCCATCACATAAGCGCCGTGGCGTACGACCGAGAGGATGGCCTCTTCCACGCGCGGGCCGAGCGCCGCGCGCTGGGCGGCGAGATCGATGAAGGGAAGCATGGGCAAGGGTCCCCGAAAGACGTGGCGTCACCACCGGCTGGTCCGAAGGATTCGCGTGATTCACTGTGAATTCGGTTTAGCCGCTCCGCCCCCGCGCGCAAACGCCTGCGCGATCAAGATTCGTAACCGATTGCGACAAGGCCCGTCCGGCTCAGCCGTGGCGCCGCACGATCAGGGCATGCGGCGCGAGCGCGATCAGGCTGAGCCCGGTAAGCGCCGCGGCCTCCCCCGGCTGCATCGGCCAGGCCGGCCAGTCACCATAGAGACCGACGCCGCCCCAGCCGGGCAGTAGCAGCACCAGGCCGGCGAAGACGAGGGCGGCGTAACGCATCAGCCCGGTGGCGAGACGGGCACGGCGGGGACGGCCGGGCTCGCCGAATCCGAGCCGCACGAAGATCACGCCGGCGCCCAGCACGATACCGAAGACGATCGCCGCGAAGGCGACGCCGATCAGCCAGGCGGCGCCGAGGATCATGCCCTCGACGAACATCATCCCCCCGGCGAAGAAGGCGGAGCGGGCGATGATGCCGCCGAATGTGGGATAAAGCGCAGCCGCAAGCAGTGCCGCCACGGCAAGCGGGGCGGTCACGAACCGGGCGAGCGCCAGATCGCTCGGCTCGAGCAGAGCAATGGCGATGATGCGCGCCACGGCATAGATCACGAGGATGATCAGCGGCGCGAAGGCATCGAAGAAGAAGCCGTGCAGGATCGGCGCGAAGGGCCCCGCCTGGATCTCGAAACGGCTGACACCGCCGAAGCCCAGAGCCGCCGCCGCGATCACGGCGACGATCACCGGCGCGAGCGCGACGAAGGGGCGGCGCGCCCGCGCGACAGCGAGGTGGCTGCGGTTTTCGGCTGTCTGATCCGGCGCAGTGATGGCTTTCCTCCGGTGCTTATTGCCGATCCTGCCGATGCCTTCAGCCCAGCGAGCCGCAGAAACGCTGGATGCGGCTGCAGGCGTCTTCGAGCACCGTGTTCGAGGTGGCATAGGAGATGCGCAGATTCGGGCCGAGCCCGAAAGCCGAACCGTGCACCGCCGCGACGCCCTCGGCTGCGAGCAGTTCGGAGACGAAATCCTCGTCCGTCTCGATCACCTTGCCCGAAGGCGTGCGCTTGCCGATCGCCTCGGCGCAGGAGGGATAGACGTAGAAGGCGCCTTCCGGCATCGGGCATTTGAGATATTTCGTCTG
>PXAW01000365.1 GCA_003567055.1 Hyphomicrobiales bacterium | reverse complement strand
TGAACTCGTCGAAACACGGATCAGGACGCCACGCCATGAAGATTCTCGCTGTGATGACTTTCGCCGCCGCAACGGCACTTGCGAGCGTTCCCGCTCTCGCCGAAGGCCCCGCACGCGGCGGTCCCGGCGGTCCCGGCGGGTCCGCAGCCATGCTCAGTCAGGATGACCGCGCCGCTCTCGCTGATGCGCGCATAGCCGCCATCCGTGCCGGATTGCGCCTTACCGAGGGGCAGGAGGCCTTGTTCGAACCCGTCGCCGAGGCCCTGCGCGCCATGAGCCATAATGCGGCATCGCGCTACGGAAGCGGGGGCCGCGCGTCGGGGATGCGGGAAGAAAACCGCGACGCCATGCAGGAGATGTCGCGCGAGGAGCGTCGCGCCATGCGTTCAGAAATGCGTTCAGAAATGCGTTCAGGGATGCGCGCGGAAATGCGGGAAAGGCGCGCCGACCGTTACGGTCACGATTTCATGGAGCGACTCGAGCGCCGCAGCGAGATGGCAAGTACCAATGCTGCCGTGATGGCCGATCTCGCCCAGGCCATGCGCCCGTTCTGGGACGGGCTCGATGCCGATCAGCAGCGCCTTCTGCCCATCCTGATGCAGCCGGATATGATCATGCGCCAGCATCGTCATATGGGCGAGCATCGTCATATGGGCGATCGCGGCGGGCCCCGGATGCGTGGCCGCAGCGCAAGCGAGTGAGCGCGTGATCAGGCGTGATGACGCCCGTCGCCGTCCGGCGCGGGCGTTTCATGCGTGCTGCTGCGCCGTTCTGCGCGGTCTGGCCCGGGTCAGGCTGACCGTGCCGTCGGCTGCGCAGGCCAGCCGAATTCCCCCGAGCGTGCGCCCCGGCAGCGCCGTGCCGGTCCGCAAGGCCTGTTGCAGCGCGCGGGCGAACGCCTCGGTCTTTTCGAGATTCGGGCCATAGCCGTTCGCTTCCGCCTCGCCATGGCCGCAGGCGATGAAGGCCCGGCGCAGGACGCGCTGCACCAGTGCGACCGGCGCATTGCGCAAGACCGCGCCATCCAGTGTCAGCGCCGCGCCGCTCTCTGCGAGACGCGCCTGCGCGAACAGCGCCTCCGCCGCGTGATCGAGGGCCTCGCGCGTCTCGCCGGCGCGCCGCGCCAGACGCGCGAGGCGTTGCGCCGTCAGGCCTTCCTGCGCCAGAACCGGCAAAAAGGCCCGCAGACGGGCGCGGGTATGGCGTGGATCGATATTGGCCGGATCGCGCACATGCCACCAGCCGAAGTGTGCGCAGGCGGCGGTCAGCCGGGTCTTGGCGATACCGAGAAACGGGCGCATCAGGGTGATGCCGGCTGCGTCAGGGCCGGCGATGGCATCAAGCGGCGCGCGTTGCGCCATGCCCGCGATCCCGTCGATGCCGCTGCCGGCAAAAAGCCGCATCAGGACGGTCTCGGCCTGGTCATCGGCAGTATGGGCGGTGAGCAGGATCGCGGCACCGGCTGCGCGGGCTTCGTCGGCGAGCAGGCGATAACGCGCGGCGCGGGCCGCCTGCTGGATTCCGGCGACGGGCGCTGCGCCATGCTCCCAGCGGCGCGACCGGGCGGGGAGACCGAGCGCGCCGGCTTGTGCCACGACCTCGGCAGCTTCGCCGGCGCTCTCGGGGCGCAAACCGTGATCGATGCTCACGACCGTGGCGCGATGGCCTTCACCGCGTGCGACCAGCGCCGCGACGGCATGCATCAGAACGGTGGAATCGGGCCCGCCGGATACGGCGACGACGAGGTTCTTCTCGCCGGGCGCGAGCGCGGCTGCGATCAGCGCCGCGCCCTCTTCGGGCAAAAGGGGAGGGGCATCGCCCGTATCGGAGGGCTCCTGCGGCGTCACGCGCAGCCGGCGCGCGCAGCCTCGCGCGCGATATTCTCTCGCAGCGCCGAGGCAGCCTGCGGATATTGCTGCGGGATTTCCGCGAAGGTCGCGCAGGCCTGCTCATGCGCGCCGATCTCCGCGAGCGCGCCGCCGAGCCGCAACATGGCCTGCGGTGCGACGTCCCTGTCGGAATATTCGGTCGATACGGTCAGATACTGCTCCGCCGCCTCGCGATAGCGCCCCTGGCCGCGATAGCTCTCGCCGAGCCAGTAGCGCGCCTGCGGTGCCAGGTCATCGCGCGGATGTGATTGCAGGAACTGTCGGAAACCCATCTCGGCATCGTCGTAAGCGCCCTGGAGAAGCAGCGCATAGGCCGAATCATACAGCGCACGCGGATCGGCATCACCCGTGGCGGCAATGCTCGGACGCGGCGCGGTCGCGCCGGTATCCTGCGCGGACGCATTGCCGTTCAGATCGGGATTTCGCAATTGCGGCAGGCTCATGCCGAGACCGGAATCGCTGCGTGTCTGCGCGCCTTCGCCATTGCCAAGGATGGCGCCGGGGAGGGCGAGCGGCGCGGAGGGTTGTGTCGAACCCAAAGGCTGCGGCGTGCCCGGCGCCAGCGGGTCGCGCCCGGGATCGAAGGCATCGCCGCGCCCCGGCCCGGCCTGTTGCGCCGGTGTCTCGAAGGAAGGCTGCGCGAGATCGGGGCTGCCGAGCTGCGGCGCAGGCGTGGCCGGCGCGCGCTCGCCGGCGGGCGGGGGATTCTGTCCCGAGCGCTGCGGCGCAGGCCCCGCACCCAGTTCATCGAAGCGGAATTCGACATCCTCCTGCATGCGCTGGAGGCGATCGCGCAGCTGGCGGTTCTCGAATTGCAACTCCTCCACCTGTCCCGACAGGTTGCGCACCTGCCCTTCGAGCTGGTTCAGCCGCAGCACGACCTCGGACATGTCCTGCGCCTTCACCGGGGCGGGCACGAGCAGGCTGAACCCGGCGATCAGCGCGGCGACGGCGAGCGCGCGCGCCAGGAAACCCGCGAAGAGCCCGGTAACGGGGCGAATCGGCAATGTCTTCATGGCCAGGAAAATCCTCGAATACGACGCCGGAGTTCTCAGGCGCGCTGTCCGCAAGGCCTTATCACAAATCCGCCGGAGAGGCTAAATTATGGCGATGACGCGAAGACGCGGCGGCAGGGCTCAGGATGCATCCGCATCGGCGCCCGGCCCCGGCGCAGCATCGCAGATCCCGCGCAGATCAGCCCATTGGGCATCGCTGAGAAGCGGCGCGGGAGCGGCCCCGCCGTGACGCGCCTCTTGCGCATGCGCGGTTTCCTCGAGAGCCCTGACGGCGCCTTCGCGCTGTTCCCCCATCGGATGGGTGGCGAAGAGCCCGCCTTCCTGGGTGCCGAGATCGAGCAGGAAGCCGGCAAAGGGATGGGTGGGGCGCCCCAGCGCGTGCAGGGTCTGCGCGGCGAAGCGATCCGCCGCGAGCTCCTGCTGGCGTGAATGCGACGCCATCAGGCTCGCCTGGGCGAGCCCGGCGAGCACGCCGCCGCCGATGAAATCGCCGAAGAACAAGCCTAGCAGAAAGCCCGTCCCGCCGGCGCGGATGACATTGCGCAGCCCGTCGCGATGCGCCACATGGCCGATCTCGTGGGCGATGACGCCGGCCAGCGCATCGGGGCCGTCGACATATTTCAGCAACCCCGCGAACACGTAGATCCGTCCGCCCGGCAGAGCCAGCGCATTGATCTGGTTGCGCGCGACGACGGTGACCTGCGGGTCGACATGCAGATCATGCAGCGCCGTCAGCCGCGCGGTCAGCTGCGCGAGGGCCGCCTTGCCCGGCTCGCCCTCGCAGGTCACCAGATCGAACTGGTCGCGCAGCGCCCCGTCCACCATCTCACCGAGGCGGATCTCGGCCCGGGCGGGAACCAGCGGCGCGATCCGGTCGGCAAGTGGCGGGATCAGAAAGAC
>PXAW01000461.1 GCA_003567055.1 Hyphomicrobiales bacterium | reverse complement strand
TCAGGGTGCCCAGCCCCGCGCCCAGCGCCTGGACGCCCATGAGGTTGATCTCTTTCTCGAACAGCCAGCGCGCATCATATTCACGAAACCCCGTCGGCTTCACCAGCGGCAGCGATTCGTAATCGTAAGTGTTGGGCGAAAGAGCGGCATGGGGCTTCGGGATCATGGAGACAGCCTCGTTATTGGACATCGGAATCTGCAGGTCCGGCTTCCAGCAATAGCCCATTCCGGGGCGCTTTGGAAACGCCGGGCAGGCCGCGATCCGCGCCGGCCTGTCGCCCGTTTCCCCGATCCGCGCGCGGCACGCGCAAAAACGCCACCACGCGCTATTCTCTTATGGCGCGAAAACGCGTAAACAGGGGGCGAAATCCCGGCCTTGCCGGATCCGGTTCATTGCGAAGCCAGCGGTTGCAGCGCTTGAAAAAAGTATTCGTCAAATCCTACGGCTGCCAGATGAACGTCTACGATTCCGAGCGCATGGCCGATGCGCTCGCCGTGGACGGCTATGAGCAGACCGATTCCGCCGAGAACGCCGATCTCGTCGTGCTCAATACCTGCCATATCCGCGAGAAGGCGGCAGAGAAGGTCTATTCCGAGCTCGGGCGCCTGCGCACGCTGAAAGCGCGCCGGGCCGAGGAGGGTTTCGAGACCAGGGTCGTCGTCGCCGGCTGCGTCGCCCAGGCCGAGGGCGAGGAGATCCTGCGCCGGGCCCAGGTCGTTGATGTCGTGGTCGGCCCGCAGGCCTATCACCGCCTGCCCGCCATGGTGCGCGCGGCGGAGAAGCGTCGCATCGTCGATACCGATTTCCCGGAAGACGACAAATTCGCGCATCTGCCGAAGCTCGAGCGCAAGCGCGTGCGCAGCCGGGGCGTCTCCGCCTTCCTCACCATCCAGGAGGGATGCGACAAGTTCTGCGCCTTCTGCGTCGTGCCCTATACACGCGGCGCGGAGGTCTCGCGCCCGGTGGCGAAGGTGCTCGACGAAGCGCGCGCGCTCGCCGATGCGGGGGTGCGCGAGATCACGCTGATCGGCCAGAACGTCAATGCCTATCACGGGGAAGGTCCGGACGGGCGCGAATGGGGGCTCGGGCAGCTGCTGCACGCCGTCGCCGAGATCGACGGCGTGGCACGCATCCGCTATACGACGAGCCATCCCAACGACATGGACGATGCGCTGATCGAAGCCCATCGCGACCTGCCGCAGCTGATGCCCTATCTGCACCTGCCCGTGCAGGCCGGTTCCGACCGTATCCTCAAGGCGATGAACCGCAAGCATACGGGCGATGCCTATCGCCGCATCATCGACAAGGTGCGGCAGTTGCGCCCGGATATCGCGCTCTCCTCCGATTTCATCGTCGGCTTTCCCGGTGAGAGCGATGCGGATTTCGAGGAGACGATGCGGCTCGTCGCCGATATCGGCTTCGCCTCCGCCTTCTCCTTCAAATATTCCACGCGCCCCGGCACCCCTGCGGCGGACGATAATGCGCAGATCGCGGAAGAGGTGAAGGCCGAACGGCTGGCGCGGCTCCAGGTGCTTCTGGAAGAGCAGCGCCAGGCCTTCAATCGCGGTACGGTGGGCAAGGTGGTCGAGGTCCTGCTCGAAAAGCCCGGTCGCCATCCCGGCCAGCTCGGCGGCAAATCGCCCTATCTGCAGGCGGTGCATCTCGATGGCGCGGGGCTGGCCGTCGGTGATATCGTGCCGGTGCTGATCACGGCGCAATCGAGCAATTCGCTCCAGGGCGAAGCGCTGCGCGGGCGCGCCGGAGAGACGAACGCGCCGGGAGACACGGCGGCGGCGGATGTGGCATGATGGTGTATGCCGCGCGGTATCGCGAGAAGGAGTAACGCGCATTGCCCGACAGTGACGGTCGCCAGCAGAACACGCCGCCCGGTGCGGCGGCAGGCGCGCAGCTACCGGCGGAAGCCGGTTCCCATCCGGGTGTCGACGAGACGGCGCAGATCACGCTGACTTTCGAGGATAACCGCCTCGCGAGCCTCGTCTTCGGCCATTACGACCAGAATCTGGCGCATATGGAGCGCCGGCTCGACATCCTGGCCAATGCCAACGGCAATTGCGTCGTCGTGCGCGGCAGCCCCGAGGCTTCCGAACAGGCGCGGCGCGTGCTCGAATCACTCTATGACCGCGTCTCGCGCGGCGACACCGTAACCCTCGGCGATGTCGACGGCGCCATTCAGGAGACCGCCTTTCAGGGCACCCTGTTCCCCGCCCCCGAGAACGGTGCCGAGACGCCCAGCAGCGGCAGCTTCGAGGGGATCAGCACGCGCCGGCGCGGCTTCGTCAAGGCCCGCAACGCGGCGCAGAACGCCTATCTGCGCGCCCTGCGCAAGAACGAGCTCGTCTTCGCCGACGGTCCCGCGGGCACCGGCAAGACCTGGCTTGCCGTCGGCTGGGCGGTGTCGCTGCTGGAGAGCGGCCAGGTCGACAAGCTGATCATCACCCGTCCCGCCGTGGAGGCCGGCGAACGCCTCGGCTTCCTGCCCGGCGACATGCGCGAGAAGGTCGATCCTTATCTGCGCCCGATCTATGACGCGCTCAACGATTTCATGGAGGCGCGCCATGTCGAGCGCAGCCTGACCACCGGCATGATCGAGATCGCGCCGCTCGCCTTCATGCGCGGGCGCACGCTGACGAATGCGGTGGTCTTGCTGGACGAGGCACAAAACACCACCTCCATGCAGATGAAGATGTTTCTCACCCGTCTCGGCGAAGGCTCGCGCATGATCATCAACGGTGATCCGAGCCAGATCGACCTGCCGCCGGGCCAGCGCTCGGGGCTGATCGAAGCACTGCGCGTGCTGACCGGGGTGGAAGGCATCGGTCGGGTGACCTTCGCCGAGGGCGACGTGGTGCGCCATGATCTGGTGCGCCGGATCGTGGCTGCCTATGACGCAGCCGCAGCGCGCGACGGCGTCACCGCCGGACGGGTCAGAAAAGAGGATGCAACGCCGTGATCGCGCTCGATATCAGCGTGGAAGCGCCGGGCTGGGAGGCGATTCCCGATCTGGAGGATCTGTGCCGGCAAGCCGTCTCGGCGGCGCTCGCGGAAGCCGGAGCGGATGTCGCGGCGGGTGACGGCATCATCCTCAGCCTGCTCTTCACCGACGATACCGCCATTGCCCTGCTCAACCGAGACTGGCGCGGCCAGGACAAGCCGACCAACGTGCTCTCCTTCCCCGCCGCGCCGGGGATCAATCCGCTCGGCCCCGAGCCGCTCGGCGATATCGCCCTCGCCTATGAGACCTGCGCCCGCGAGGCGGAGGAAGAGGGCAAGACGCTCGCCGCCCATGCGGCACATCTCGTCGTGCACGGCGTGCTGCATTGCCTGGGCGACGATCACGAGGATGATGCCCAAGCCGAGGCGATGGAAGCGCGCGAAACCGCCGCCCTGGCCCGTCTGGGCATCGCCGATCCTTATGTGGAGCGCGCCACCGGGCGCGATGACTGACGCACCATGAACGACGACGGACGAAGTCAGCAGGAAGATCACAAGCCCTCGGATGAAGGCAATCCCGACGAGGCGGACAGTCGCGCGCCGGAACCCGGTCGCGATGCGGCGCAGGCTGCGACGCGCGCGGCAATCGCGGAGCCGAAGGACAGATCGCCCGATGGCCGGGCATCTGATGGCGCGGCAGCCGATGCCGTTGCCCCGGCCCGAAACCGCAAAAGCGTGGCGCAGGCGGATACGGCGGATCCCGCTACCCCGACAGCGGATATGCAGGATGCGGATTCCGCCGATCCGGAGGCCCGGGAGCCATGGCTCGACCGGCTGCTGAACCGGCTCGGCC
>PXAW01000454.1 GCA_003567055.1 Hyphomicrobiales bacterium | reverse complement strand
GCTTCGCCGAGTTCGCGGGAGGCGCCGGCGAAGGCGGAGAGGATGAGGACGCCCTGCTCGTCGTCGCGGGCGGCGACGAATTCCTTGGCGACGAGGTTCATCCCGTCATGCAGGGACGACACGATGCACAGTTCCGCCGCGCGGAAGAGCTCGAACACCTCCTCCGGATCATGGTGGCGCGCCACCAGCCGGATCACGTCGAAGGGGCCGCCATGGCGCTCGTTGATCTCGCGGGCGAGCGCCTCGGCCTCCTCCTGGAGGGATTTGTAATTGGCGAGCTTTGAGCGCGTCGGCGCCGCCGCCTGCATGAAGCAGAAGCGGCCGATCAGCTCGGGATGGGCGGTGAGCAAGGCATCGACGCCATGCATGCGGTCGAGGATGCCCTTGGTATAGTCGAACCGCTCGATGCCGACGCCGAGCAGCACATCCTCCGAGAGGCCGAGGCGTTCGCGCACCGCCTTGCGGGCCTCGTCGACGGGTTTCTGCCCCTCCATCGCCGCCGGCGGCCACTCGATCGAGATCGGATAGGGGCGCACGAAGGCCTCGTAGCCCTTGAGCGTGATCGAATCGTTCTCGCGGTCGATCCGGCTCTCGATGAAGCGGTCGGCGGTCTCGATGAAGTTGTTGCAGTGGAACTGCGTTTGGAAGCCCAGGATCGAGGAGCCGAGCAGCCCGTCGATGATATCCTCCTTGTAGGGGCAGATGCCGAAGGTCTCGGCATTGGGCCAGGGGATGTGCCAGAAGGTGATGATGGTGGCATCGGGCAGCCGGTCGCGGATCATGCGCGGGGCGAGTGCGAGGTGGTAATCCTGGATCAGGACGATGGGATCGGGGCGCTTGGCCTCCGCCACCACGGCCTCGGCGAAACGCTCGTTGACGGAGCGGTACATGCGCCAATCCGCTTCGCGGAAGACGGGGCGCACGAAGGCGATATGGCACAAAGGCCACAGGCCCTCATTGGCGAAGCCGTAATAATAGCCGTCCTGCTCCTCGTCCGAGAGCCAGATCCGGCGCAGGGTATAGGAGGGGTTTGCCGGCGGCACGGCGACACGGTCATTGCCGTCCACCGCATCGCGGTCCCCCGTGCCCGAGCCATGGGCGATCCAGGTGCCGCCACAGGCGCGGGTGACGGGCTCCAGCGCCGAGACGAGGCCGGAGGCCGGGCGCTGCACGACCATCTCGCCGTTATCGTCGAGATTGTGGATATAGGGCTCGCGGTTGGAGACCACGATCACCTCCGAGCCGGGCAGCTCGTTGGCCAGCGCGATGCGCAGGGTCTCGGGGTTCCATTCGGTGTGGACCGTGTCGATGGTGCGGCGGGCGAAATCGAGCTCTGACAGGGCCGCACGGATCTCGGTGCCGATTTCCGTCGGCGTGTGCTTGATGTCCTCGGCCCGGCCCTCGCGGGCATCGTCGATGGCGCGGCGAACCGATATCGTCCACGATCGCATGATCCAGAAGGCGACGAGGGAAGCCAGCGCCGCACCCCCGAAGGCGACGCCGACCGCCGCGAGCAGCAGGAAGATCCGCGCCTGGCTGCGGCGCTCCTCGACATCGCCGTAATCATGCAGGATGACGAAGCGCACGTCCTCCGCCGGCGCGGAAAGCGGATAGGCCGCGACCATGGCCCGGCTCTCGGCATAATCGGCCCGGGTGAAGACCTCGCCGGCGCCGACGGCGATCTGCGTGCAGGAGAAGCCCTCGGGCATGCCCGAGGAAGCGAGGCGCAATGTGCCGCCCTCGCACAGGCCGACGGCGAGCACGCCCTCGTCATCGGCCAGACGCTCCATCAGCGCGGCGAGCCGCTCGCCATCCTCCGGCGCCCGCAGGGAGAGCACCTGGTCGCGCGCGGCATTGAACAGCATCTGCGAGCGCATCTCGACATCGCGCTGCGCCCATTGACTGACGAAAGCTGTGGCGAAGGGCCAGATGGCCAGAACGACGACAAGGGTGATCGCCAGGGCGATGACGCCGTATCTGATGGTGACGCGCAAAACCGAAACTCCCGCATCCATGCCATCCGCCGCATGATGCAGGCGGGATCGCGAAACGATTTATCCCGCAGTTTCAACGCCAAAGCAAGAAATTCGTTTCCATCCGGATTTTATCTGAGGCAATGCTGGGCGGGGGATGGGTGTATTCTGTATAAATCCGTATGGGGCATGCATCCGGGGTGATGGGTAAGTATAAATCATGAGACGTATCAGGTTTATACTTTGTCAGCGCCGGCACATCTGCGGGTTTCGTTGCTGCGCCGGGCACCCGTCTGAGGCGGCGGCGCCTTTGCGGGACTGCCTGTGGATAACGTGGATATCGGGGAGAGGGCACAAAAGACACGGTTTTTCCGTCGCTTCGCATCCGCATTCATCGAATCGTCATGCAGGCGCGGCGCTATGGGGGGCGAAAAACATGCCGCGCCCGGTTGAACAAGGCGTCGGGGGCGTCGCGTAGACGGAGGTGTTCCGTGAACGTCCATTACCTGCATTGCAGCAACGGCGTCGATCTGATCGTCGATCGCACCCCCTATCGGGCCCGGCGGATCGGAGACGCGTATCGCGAAGCGCTCAGGCGCGCCCGCCGCATCATGGCGGCAGCTTCCTGGCAAAGGAATTGGGACGACTGGTCCGTCCATATCTGCGACGAGGCCGGCGAAATCGCCCGCGTGCCCTTCTGCGAAGCGCAGGTGATCCCCTTCAGAAGGCACATTCCTCGAAAGCCGGCAGCACCGAGCCTTCCCAGCGCCCGTGATACAGCGCCAGCAGCGCCTGGGCCCGGTTCGTCCCCGTCGCCACGATCTGCTCGAGCGGATCGAGGAAACGGGTCTCGTCGCGTCCCAGTCTGTCAATGACGCCACGCGCTTCGAGCCCCTCGCGCGAGATGCGCAGGGTCTCGCGGGCGATCTCGTGCACGGAATGGCCGCCGATCCGGGCGGAAAGCCCTTCGCGCGGGACCGCGTCGCGCAGGGCCTGGCGCTCATCGGCGCTCCAGCCCTTGACGAGATCCCAGGCGGCATCGAGCGCGCCCTGATCGTAGAGCAGCCCGGTCCAATAGGCGGGCATGGCGACGAGATGGCCGCGCGGGCCGGCATCGGCGCCGCGCATCTCCAGAAAGCGCTTGAGCCGCACTTCGGGAAACACGGTCGAGACGTGGTTGGCCCAGTCCGAGCGGCTGGCGCGCACGCCGGGCAATTGCGGCAGCTTGCCTTCCATCAGATCCCGGAAGCTCTCGCCGGCCACGTCGTGATAGGTGCCGTCGCGCATGACGAAATACATCGGCACATCCATCACCCAGTCGACATAGCGCTCATAGCCGAAACCGTCCTCGAAGGCGCAGGGCATCATGCCGGTGCGGTGGGGATCGGTATCGGTCCAGATCTGCGAGCGCATCGAGAGGAAGCCGTTGGGACGGCCCTCGGTGAAGGGGGAATTGGCAAACAACGCGGTGCAGATCGGCTGGAGCGCGAGCGAGACCCGCAGCTTCTTCACCATGTCCGCCTCGCTCGCATAGTCGAGATTGACCTGCACGGTGGAGGTGCGCAGCATCATGTCGAGGCCGAGCGTCCCGACCTTGGGCATGTAGCCCATCATGATCCGGTAGCGGCTTTTCGGCATGACCGGTGTGTCGGCGCGGGTCCAGAGCGGGCTCATGGCGAGATCGAGGAAGCCGATGCCGAGCGGCTCGGCCACCCGTTGCAGCGCTTCGAGATGCGCGTCGAGCTCGGCCTGGGTCTCGTGCACATCGCTGACCAGCCCGCCCGAGAGTTCGAACTGGCCGCCCGGTTCGAGCGAGATGGCGCCGCCGCCCTC
>PXAW01000061.1 GCA_003567055.1 Hyphomicrobiales bacterium | reverse complement strand
TATCCCGGCGAATTCCACCGCGATATAGCCCGCCCCGATGACCAGAACCCGCTCCGGCTGCTG
This sequence comes from Hyphomicrobiales bacterium, assembly GCA_003567055.1. Taxonomy (GTDB): domain Bacteria; phylum Pseudomonadota; class Alphaproteobacteria; order Rhizobiales; family Beijerinckiaceae; genus Saliniramus. Next base: position 3,761 of record PXAW01000061.1, on the reverse strand, counting down.
CGGCAGATCGAACACCTCGTTCGAGGTGATGGTATGCTCCATCCCCGGAATGGCGGGCTGCATGGCGGGCTGCGCGCCGACGGCCACGAGAATGCGCTTCGCGCGCAGGGTCTCGCCGTTTGCCAGAAGGCGCACGGTCTGCGCATCGACGATCTCGGCGCGGCTTTCGACGAGCTTCACGCCGGCCCGCTCCAGATTCGCCCGGTATGCACCCTCAAGCCTGTCGATCTCGCGATTCTTCGCCGCGATCAGAGCCGACCAGTCGAAGCTGCTCTCGCCGACATTCCAGCCGAAACCGGCGGCATCGGTGAAATCATCGGAGAAGCGCGAGGCGATCACCATCAGCTTCTTGGGAACGCAGCCGCGGATCACGCAGGTACCGCCGACGCGGAACTCCTCGGCAATCATGACACGCGCGCCGTAGCCGGCGGCGATGCGCGCCGCACGTACACCACCGGAACCGGCTCCGATCACGAAGAGGTCGACGTCGAAATCGCTCATCCTGCCTGCTTTCTCGGCTATTGGTCGCATCAGGCGCCGGATTCATCCGGCGCTCGGATCATTCTGCAGCCTCAGCGCCGCGACGCGACAACTCCGCCTGCATCCGGACTTCGACATATTCGACGAGCTCCTCTGTCCACTCGCCGGTGGTCGTGAGGATGTCATCGACGAAACCAGGCTGCTGATCGATGTATTTCGAGCCCGTCGGCGATTCGAAGAACGCGTTGATCTCGCTGATCTCTTCCTCGGTGAAGCGGTTGGCCATGATCCGCGCAGCGCGGTTGAGAATGACACGGCGCTGCAGTTCGAGCTCGGGCTGGAGTTCATCGATCACCTCGCGGATCATGCCGCTGGGCATGCCGCGATTGACGAAACGCCCGGCCACCGAATTGGTGATACGTGGCACCATACCGTCGAAGGATTGGGTCAGCCCGGCATTGGTGACGAGATCGCGCGCAGCCTGCAGATGGCTCTCGCTGATCTCCTCCTGGGCTTTCGCCGCGCCGGCGAAGGCGCCGAAGGCGAGGGCGAAGACGAGGCCGAAAACGGCAAGGGCGGAGGAAGGACGTTTCATGGGCAGTCTCTCTCGCATAGATGGCCGCGCAGGCGGCAAACTGGCGCGCCGGCGGCGCGATTCATCAGAAAGCGGGCATATCAGATCGTGCCGTATTCGACGAGCCCGTCATCGCCGGCGAGGATCGCACCGGTGGCGAGCCCGATGAACAGGCCGTGTTCGACGACACCGGGCACCGCGACGAGCGCCCCGGCCAACGCCTCGGGCGCTTCGATCGCGCCGAGATCCGCATCGAGGATATGGTGACCGCCATCGGTGACGAATGCCCCGCCGTTTGCGGCGGTTCTAAGGCGCAGTGCCGTCGGCAATCCATGCGTTTCCAGCACATGCGTGATGGCGCGTCGCGTCGCTTCGAGCCCGAACGGGTTGACCTCGATGGGCAGCGGGAAGCGCCCGAGCGTCTCGACCTTCTTGCTGGTATCGGCGATCACGATCATGCGCGCGGAGGCCGCCGCGACGATCTTCTCGCGCAGCAGGGCACCACCGCCGCCCTTGATCAGGCGCAGGGAACCGTCGAGCTCGTCGGCACCGTCCACGGTGAGATCGAGCTCCGGCGTCTCGTCGAGGGTGGTGAGCGGAATGCCCTCGGCCAAAGCCTGGGCATGCGTCGCTTCGGAGGTGGGAACGCCGGTGACCTTCAGCCCCCCGCGCACCTTGTCGCCGAGCAGTGCGACGAAATGCTTCGCCGTCGAGCCCGTGCCGAGCCCCAGGCGCATGCCGTCGGTGACGGCCTCGATGGCGCGCGCCGCCGCCATTCGTTTCAGATCATCCGCACTCACTGCGCGTCGCCCCTTCGCTGATCCGGATCACGGGGCCCGGTATCGAACGAAATGGCGCGCGGTGCAAGGGCCGGATTGGTGCAGCAGCTCGAATCAGTCGCTCGTCGAGCCCGTCACCTGCGGCGTATCGCCATCACCTTCCGCGACCGTCGCCGTCACCGTTTCAGGCGGTGTGCACACGACCTGCTCCTCGAAGACGTAGCAGACGCTCATTTCGCCGGTGCGGTGATTGACCCGGAAAACACCACCCTCGCGCTCATGGCGGGATGCGATCAGCCCGTATTCGCCCGGCTCCTGCGCCTTGGCGCCCTCGCCCGGGCCGAAGCACAGGGTGATGCCGACAGTGCCTTCCTTCAGCCCGTACTGGCACGACGAGACCGCGCCGGTCACCTTGTCAATCCGATAGACGCGGTTGAGATCGGTCTGCGGTGCGGGCACGAAATCGAAGGCGGAAGCGAGTGCGGGCGCGGCGCTGGCGCTGAGGATGCCGGCAGCGAGCGCGCGGATGAGGATGCGTCGGAACATGGGGCCAGTCTCCGGCTCGCGGATCGGATGGAACGGATCAGGCTCAACCTTGCGGCAACATGGTTAGCGAAAGGTAAAGACGCCCGCGCTATCCAGAATCGCCCGGCTGGTTTATGAAGATCACCTTCATTTCGACCCACCACCTCGCCAGCCACAGCCGAACGGAAATCATCATGAATCCCATCGTCGTGTTCGATCTCGACGGCACCCTCGCCGACACCGCCCCCGATCTGATGGCGACCCTGAACACGCTGCTGGCACAGGAAGGTCTGCCCACGCTGCCGATGGCGCGGGCGAAATCGCTCATCGGCGCCGGCGCGCGGGCGCTGATCGCGCGCGGCTACGAAACGGCGGGACTCGAACTGACGCCGGAGCGGCATGAAATGCTCTTCCAGCAATTCCTGACGCTCTACCGGCAGAATATCTGCAACGAGACGCAGCTCTTCCCCGGCGTGGTCGCGGCGATGGACAGCCTCAGCGGATCGGGCTTCACCCTGGCCGTTTGCACCAACAAGGTGGAAAGCCATTCGCGGCTGCTGCTCGATCAGCTCGGCATCATCGAACGCTTCGCCGCGATTTGCGGGCGCGACACTTTCCCGTTCTTCAAGCCCGACCCGCGCCATCTCACGGAGACGATCGCGATGGCAAAGGGTGATGCGCGCCGCGCGGTGATGATCGGCGATTCGCATACCGACATCGCCACCGCGCAATCCGCGCAGATCCCCGTCATCGCCGTGCCCTTCGGCTATACCGACCAGCCCGTCGAGACCTACAACCCCGACCGCGTCATCGCCCATTTCGATGCCCTCCCCGAGGCCGTCGCTGCGGTATTGTCCGGGCGCTAACGACGACAGCGCTCGCATCTGTCCCGCTCAAACCCTATATTGGACGGCCAGCCGGGCGACCGGCGCCACACGTCCTCCACGGGAACATCCCTTGTCAGATACGCCGCAAGCCACAACGAATCCGAAAGCCCATTTCACCGCCCCCGATGCCCGCGATTTCGCGCATGTCGAGACCTGGATCTTCGATCTCGACAACACGCTCTATTCGCATGAGGCGCAGATCTGGCCGCAGGTCGATGCGCGCATCACGGCCTTCGTGGCGGATCTGTTCGGGATCGACGGGATGTCGGCGCGCGCCTTGCAGAAATATTTCTATCACCAGCACGGCACCACGCTGAAGGCGCTGATGGATGTCTACGGCGTCGATCCTTACGCCTTTCTCGATTTCGCCCATGATATCGACCATTCCGCCATCGATCTGAACCCCGCGCTCGGCAAGGCGATCGAGGCGCTGCCGGGCCGGCGGCTGATCCTGACCAACGGCTCGCGCAAGCATGCCGAGAACGTCGCGGCCAAGATCGGCATTCTCGATCATTT
>PXAW01000562.1 GCA_003567055.1 Hyphomicrobiales bacterium | reverse complement strand
GCTCGCCGCGCATCACCCGAGGCTGGATCTCACGGATGTAATAGGGCAGCACCCGCGCCACCGTATCGCGCAGGCTCTCGCCACCGGGCGGCTGGACATTGTAGGAGCGGCGCCAGATATGCACCTGCTCCTCGCCCCATTTCTCCCGGGCGTCATCCTTGTTGAGGCCCGCGAGATCGCCGTAATCGCGCTCGTTGAGCGCCTGATCACGGATGGTCTCGAGATCGGTCTGGCCGATTTCACCGAGGATCAGATCAAGCGTCTTCTGCGCGCGGGTCAATGCCGAGGTGAAGGCGATGTCGAAGGAGAGCCCCTGCTCCTTGAGCAGCCGCCCACCCTTGACGGCTTCCTCGACGCCGAGCTCCGTCAGCCCCGGATCGCGCCAGCCCGTGAACAGATTCTGCTTGTTCCATTCACTCTGCCCGTGACGCACGAGAACGAGGAGACGCTCCATCACACCTGTCCTTTCAAGATAATCAGAAATCAGCGAGGCCGAGCACATCGGCCATGGAATAGAAACCGGCGGGCTGGCCCTTGGCCCAGAGCGCCGCCCTCACCGCGCCGCGCGCGAACAGGATCCGCTGCTCGGCCACATGTTGCAGCACGACCCGCTCCTGCGGCCCGGCGAAGATCACCGAATGCTCGCCGACGACCGTGCCACCGCGCAGGGTGGCGAATCCGATATCGCCTGTATCGCGAACGCCGGTATTCCCGTCGCGCTTGCGCACGGCATGGTCGGCCAGAGAAATACCCCTGCCCTCGGCAGCCGCTTCCCCGAGCATCAGCGCCGTACCCGAAGGCGCGTCCACCTTCTGGCGGTGGTGCATCTCGACGACTTCGACGTCGAAATCATCACCCAGGACCGAGGCGACCTTGCGCACCAGCGCCTTGAGCAGATTCACGCCGAGCGACATGTTGCCGGACTGGACGATCGCGATCTCCTCGCCGAAGACCCGCAGCGCCTGCATGTGCTCGTCCGAAAACCCCGTCGTCCCGACCACATGCGCCGTCGATGTCCGCGCCGCGATCGCGGCATATTCGAGACTCGTCTCCGGCGTCGTGAAATCGATCAGCACATCCGCATCCGCGAGCGCGGCCTCGGCATCGGCCCCGACCGTGACACCGAGATCTCCGACACCGGCCACCAGGCCGGCATCCTGGCCGACGCAGCCCGAGGTCGAGCGCACGAGTGCACCGGCGAGCTTGCAGCCCGGCGTTTCGTCGATCTGCCGGATCAGCATGCGCCCCATGCGCCCCGCTGCACCGGCGACCACCACACGCGTTTTCGCCATGACACTCTCCCGTTTGAGCAGCGGGGGGTATAACGGCCTTCCGGCCGGATTGAAAGCGCCTCGGCAAAGATGTGATCGGCGTTACATTCAGCCCTGCAGCGCGGCCCACATTTCGCGATCGCGCTCCGCCGTCCAGATCACCGGATGGTCGATGCCCGATGCCTCGTCGAAGGCGCGCGCGACATTGAAGGGCTGGCAGTGCTCGTAGATGGCGAAATCGGCAAATTTCGGATCCATCACCGCCCGCGCTTCCTGGTAAGTCTCCTTCAGGCTGCGCCCCCGCGCCACGGAGAGCTCCGCCGTGGTATAGAGCGACGAGACGAAATCGCGCGTCATCGCGATCGCCTCGTGCACGGTGGCGCGGTTCGTCAGCGCATCGCCGCGCCCGGGGACGAGCGCCTTGGGGTCGAAGCCGCGGATCATGTCGAGCGTGCCCGGCCAGTCGCGCAGATGCGCATCGCCGCAATAGCAGGCGGAGTGGAATTCCACGAGATCGCCGGAGAACATCACCTCCGCATCGGGCACCCAGGCCACGATATCGCCCGCCGTGTGGCCGGCACCCAGATGATACAGCTTCACCTCGCGCTTGCCGAGGAAGACGGTGAGTTCCTCGCCGAAGACGAGATTGGGCCAGGTCAGGCCGGGAATGCTCTCGGCATCCTGGAACAGGCGCGGGAAGCGCCCGAACTCGGATTCCCAATCCTGCTGCCCGCGCTCCTCGATCAGCCGGTAGGTCGCATCGGAGGCGATCACCCCGTGCGCGTCATAAGCGGAAGCGCCCAGCACCCGCACCGCGTGGTAATGGGTGAGCACCACGTAGCGGATCGGCTTGTCGGTGATCTTCGCCACCCGCGCGATCACGTCGCTCGCCATGGCGGGCGTCGCCTGCGCATCGATGACCATGCAGCAATCCTCGCCCACGATGACGCCGGAATTCGGGTCACCCTCGGCGGTATAGGCGTAGAGATCGGGGCCGATCTCGGCGAAGGTGACGTTCTTCTTGCTCATGTCGCCGGTCGAGGCGAAGCTCTTGCTCATGGTTTGTCCTCCCCAGATTGATATCCTGCGCCGATCAGGGCCAGCGCGCCGTGGGCGGCATTGACGACAGGATCGAATTGACGTTGCCGCCGGTCTTGAGACCGAAGATCGTACCGCGATCGTAGAGCAGATTATACTCCACGTAACGCCCCCGCCGCACCTGCTGCTCGTGCCGGTCGGCCTCGCTCCAGGGCGTGCTCATGTTGGCGCGCAGAATGCCGGGATAGGTGGCGAGAAACGCCTCGCCCACATCGCGGGTGAAGGCAAAATCCGCATCCGGATCGCCCGACCAGTGGTAATCGTAGAAGATGCCGCCGATGCCGCGCGCCTCGTTGCGGTGCTTGAGGAAGAAATACTCGTCGCACCATTCCTTGTAGCGCTGGTAATCGGCCACCGCCTCGTGCTTCTCGCAGACCGCGCGCATCGCCCCGTGAAAGGCCTGCGCGTCGCGATCCCCCTCGACGCGCCGGCGGTCGAGCACCGGGGTGAGATCGGCCCCGCCGCCGAACCAGGGCTTCGTGGTGACGACGAAGCGGGTATTCATGTGCACCGTCGGCGCATGCGGGTTCCAGGGATGGGCGATCAGCGAGATGCCCGAGGCCCAGAAGCGCGGATCCTCGTCGGAACCCGGGATCTGCCCGCGGAATTCCGGCGCGAATTCGCCGTGCACGGTGGAAATGTGGACGCCCACCTTCTCGAAGACGCGCCCCTTCATCATCGACATGACGCCACCGCCGCCCTTGGCGCCGGAATGATCCTTGCGCTCCCAGGGCGTGCGCTCGAAGCGCCCGGCCCCCCCGGCTTCCGGGAAGAACGGCCCCTCGGCCTCCGCCTCGATCGCCTCGAAGGCCGCGCAGATGCGGTCGCGCAGGGCCGCGCACCAGAGGGGCATCTCCTGCTTGAGCCTTGCTACCGCCACTTCGTCCTGCATGATGAGCCCTTCCCTGCGCATTCACCTTTTGCCTACAGGAGCCGCTGCCATCATGACAAGGTGGTGCACGGGTCTTTGACGAGCGACGAATTGGCAGTGGAGAAACCGGGGACCGCGCTGGTCGTGAGCCGACGGGCGCGTTATCCAGAACGGTGATGCACAGCCATGCAACGCGTTTGCCTCGCGCCTCAGGCGCGCGCTAGAAGCACGAAGGCAGGCGCATGGCGCGAATCAGCAGCATCCGGAACGCGACCCGCTTTCCGGGCGCACGGACGAGCAAGGGCGAGAGCGAGCGGATAATGAGCAAAGCGGATCTGTTCGGTGGTGCGGCTGCGAAGGCGGAGGACGAGGCGGTGGATGCGCGCGCCCCGGCCGCAACCGCCCGCGCCGCGAAAAAGCGCGCCGCGCAGAATCATGTCCCGGAAGGCACGATGAGCGAAGCCGGCTACAATGCCGCGACGATCGAGGTGCTGGAGGGGCTCGAACCGGTGCGCCGGCGCCCGGGCATGTATATCGGCGGCACCGACGAGAAGGCGCTGCACCACCTCTTTGCCGAAGTCATCGACAACGCCATGGACG
>PXAW01000444.1 GCA_003567055.1 Hyphomicrobiales bacterium | reverse complement strand
GTCGAGATCGATGAGCTTGCGGATTTCCGGCGTCAGACTGATCGACTTGGCCTGCCGCGAGAACACGCCGCCGCCTTTCGAGATCAGCTTCTCGTCGTAATCGCGCCAGGTCGAGCGCTGCATGTCGAACAGCCGCTTGCGCTCCTCCCAGGAGCGGGCCGGATCCGGATCGGGATCGATGAAGATGTCGCGGTGATCGAAGGCCGCGACGACCTTGAGGGCGCGCGACAGCAGCATGCCGTTGCCGAACACGTCGCCCGACATGTCGCCGACACCCGCCACCGTGACGGGCTCGTTCTGGATGTCGATGTCGATCTCGCGGAAATGGCGCTTCACCGTTTCCCAGGCGCCTCGCGCGGTGATGCCCATCTTTTTGTGATCATAGCCGTTCGAGCCACCCGAGGCGAAGGCGTCGCCGAGCCAGTGGTTCTTGTCGAGCGAGATGGCATTGGCCGTGTCGGAGAAGGTGGCGGTGCCCTTGTCGGCGGCAACGACGAGATAGGGGTCGTCACCGTCATGGCGCAATGTATCCGCCGGCGGGATGGTTTCGCCGTCGACGATATTGTCGGTGAGCTGCAACAGCGTACGGATGAAGACACGGTAGCTTTCCGTACCCTCCTCCAGCCAGGCCTGACGGTCGGAGGGCGGCGGCAATTGCTTGGGCACGAAGCCGCCCTTGGCGCCGACGGGCACGATCACCGCATTCTTGACCTGCTGGGCCTTGACGAGGCCAAGCACCTCGGTGCGGAAATCCTGCGGGCGATCCGACCAGCGCAAGCCGCCGCGCGCGACCTTGCCGTAGCGCAGATGCACGCCCTCGACGCGCGGGCTGTAGACGAATATCTCGTAGAGCGGGCGCGGCAGGGGCAGGCCCTCGATGCGCGCGCAATCGAACTTGAAGGAGATGGTCGAGCGCGGATGGCCGTCCTCGCCGATCTGGAAATAGTTGGTGCGCAATCCCGCATCGATGAGATTGACGAAACGGCGCAGGATGCGGTCGTCGTCGAGGCTCGCGACATCCGCGAGCGCCTCCTCGATTCTCTCGCGCGTCTTCGCCTGCGCTTCGTCCGCCGGGCGCTTTTCCGCCGCGCGCGGGTCGAAGCGCGCATAGAAATGATCCACGATCATCTCCGCGATCGGCCCGTTGCGGGCCAGCGTATCGGCGATGTAGTCCTGCGCATAGGCGATGCGCGCCTGGCGCAGATAGCGCGCCAGCGCACGCACCATGGCGACGTCGCGCCAGCCGAGCCCGGCCTCGATGACGAGCTTGTTGAACCCGTCCGATTCGGCCAGCCCCCTGAACAGGGCCAGGAGCGCCGCCTCGATCGGGCGCTCGATCGTGGCGATATCGAGATTGCCGCCGGAGGCGCGCTCCAGGGTCATGTCGTGCAGCCACACGCCCTGTTCCTCGCGCAAACCCGCCGGCGTGACGCGGTAGGTCCGCTCGTTGACCACCCGGAAGCCGAGATTTTCCAGCAGCGGCACGCGCTCCGAGAGCGGGATGCTGGTGCCGCGGGAGAAGACCTTGAGATTGACCCGGGTGAGCGGATCACCCTCGCGCCGGTACAGATCCACCGCGCGCGGGCGCTCATCCGAGAGACGCTCCAGCGAGCCGATATCGCGGATCGCGTCGCGGGCATCGAACGCCTCGCGATAGGCGGCGTTGAAGGCATCCGCATAGGTGTTGGCGAGCTGGCGTGCGCGGGCACCGCCGAGCTCGTCCATCAGCTCCTCGCGCAGGGCATCACCCCAGGTGCGCACGATGGCGCTGACGCCTTTTTCCAGCACCTCGCGATCGATCACCGGGGTCTCGCCCTCGTCGCGCCCGATGATCACATGGGTGCGCGCGAGCATGCCCTCGGGATAGGCGGGATAGGCCGCCGAGGGGCGCCCCTCGAACACGCCGGCCAGGAACTGGGTGACGCGGCGGCGGACCGTCGTGTCGTAGCGATCCTTGGGGATGAAGACGAGCACGGAGACGAAGCGGTTGAAATTGTCCGGGCGCGCCAGAACGCGCACACGCGGGCGATCCGACAGGCTCATGATCTCCAGCGCGAACTTGTAGAGCGTATCCTCCTCGACCTGGAAGAGCTCGTCGCGCGGATAGCTCTCGAGCACGTTGAGCAGCGCGCGCCCGGCATGGCTCTTGGGGTCGAATTCGGCGCGTTCCAGAATCTTCTGCACCTTCAGGCGCAGGAAGGGCACGGTGGCGGTGGAGCCGGTATAGGCATTGGCCGTGAACAGCCCGATGATGCGCAATTCGCCTTCCAGCGTGCCATCCGGCGCAAACAGCTTCACACCGACGTAATCGAGATGCACGCGCCGGTGCACGCGCGATTTCACATTCGCCTTGGTGATGATCAGCGCGCGCGGCTTTTGCAGGAATTCGCGGATTTCCGGCGTCATGATCACGAGTTCGGAGCCGCGCCGCAGCACTTTCACGGACGGGTCGCGCAGGATGCCCAGCCCCGAGCCCTCGACCACATCCGCCGCCGCATCACCATCGGGGAAGCGATATTCGCGCACGCCCAGGATGGTGAAGTTGTCGTTGACGATCCAGTCGAGGAAAGCGAGCCCCTCTTCGGTTTCGTCCTGGGGCAGCGGCGGCGGGTTGTCGCGGTAATCGCCGATCACGTCGATCAGCCGCGTGCGCATCTTCGACCAGTCCGCGACGGATACGGCCACATCGGCATAGACGCGCTGCAGGCCGGCGATCAGGCGCTCGCGGGCCTCCGGCTTGTCGATCCGGTCGATATGGATATGGATGAGGCTCTCGCGCTGGATCGAGGGGCGCGGCGTCAGCGTCGCCTCGCCTTCGAATGCGACCAGCTCGCCCTCGTCGTCACGCTTCACCGCGAGGATCGGGTGGGCGACGAGATGCGGCTCGTAGCCCTGGTCGGTGAGTTCCGAGAGTGTCGAATCGAGCAGGAAGGGCATGTCGTCATTGACGACCTGCACCACGGTATATTCCCGCCGATGCTCCTCGGTGACCATTTCGAAATCGAGCAGGCGGATATCCCAGTGGCCGGGCCGGCGCGGCGCCATCAGATGTTCATGCGCCGAGGTCGCGAGCGAGGCCAGCGCATCGGGCGTATATTGCGCCAGATCCTCCACCGGCGCGCGCCCGAACAGGCAGGAGACCATGCCGGGCGGCGTGAGCCTGCGGCTCTTGTCTGCGAGTGCCTGGGAAGCTGCCGAAAGGGGATTGGCCGCGTCGCGCGTCATGATCTGACGATCCTTCTTGCCTTTGTTACGCCGGCGCGTGAGGGTTGGGCGCCGTCAAACTCCGCTCGAACCGGAGTTCAGCCATTCCTACAACAAAAATCGCGGAGGAAGGACCATGGATTCGAAAAATCCGGGCAGAAATCCGGAAAAATCCGACGCAGCGCACAAAAAACCCGGCGAAGCCCCCCCGCCGCAGGATCGCGACGACAGCGTCATGGCGCTCGATCTGCCCCCCGCCACGCTCGGGCCGGAGATGCAGGGCTATTTCGACAAATGCAACGAGAAGCTCGGCTTCGTTCCCAATGTGCTTCGCGCCTATGCCCATGACGACACCAAGCTCGCGCTTTTTGCCGGTTTCTACAACGATCTGATGCTCGCACCCTCGGGCCTCTCCAAGCTCGAGCGCGAAATGATCGCCGTGGTCGTGTCGGGGCGCAATCACTGCTATTATTGCGTCACGGCCCACGGCGCTGCGGTGCGGCAATATTCCGGCGATCCGATCCTCGGCGAGTTGATGGCGGTGAATTACCGCGCCGCGAAACTCTCGCAGCGCCACCGCGCCATGCTGGACTTCGCCGACAAGCTGACCCGCGAACCCTGGGCGATCGACGAGCCCGATCGCGAATCACT
>PXAW01000251.1 GCA_003567055.1 Hyphomicrobiales bacterium | reverse complement strand
CCGCGCTCAGGCCGCTGCGTGATGGAAGCGGGTACATTGCCGTAATCCAGTCCCATCACGACGTGCTGGCCAGCAGCCAGGCGCGGATCCGCTCCCAGTTCTCCCTGCTGCTGGCGACTGTGGTCGTGCTGATCGGCCTGGGCGCCGCCTACTTCCTGCAAGCGACCCGCGCCCGTACCGCCGATCACATCTGCCAGAAGGTGAGCCGGCGCATCGATTCCGCCCTCAATCGGGGCCGCTGCGGCTTGTGGGACTGGGACATCGCGCGCGGACGCATCTACTGGTCCGAATCGATGTATGCGATGCTCGGCTATGTCCGCGAGGACGAGTTTCTCTCCTTCGGCGACGTCAACAGCCTGATCCACCCGGATGATACGGATTTCTATGCCCTCGCCGACGAGCTGGCCGCCTCGCACAGCAGCATCGTGGATCATGAATTCCGCATCCGCGATGCTTCGGGCGGCTGGGTCTGGTTGCGGGCGCGCGCCGAACTGGTCGAGGATCAGGATGACGGCTCGCGCCACCTGATCGGGATTTCGGTCGACATTACCGAGCAACGCGCGCTCGCCCAGCGCACCGCCGAGGCCGATATGCGCCTGCGCGATGCCATTGATGCGATTTCCGAAGCCTTCGTCCTGTGGGATTCGCAGAACCGCCTCGTCCTGTGCAATTCCAAATTCCGGGAACTGCATCGGCTCGATCCGGACGATGCTGCACCCGGCTCCCCCTACAAGCAGGTGATGCGCAACGCCCATCAACCGATCGTCCAGCAGGAACTGCCGCGCGAAGACAATCCCGATCTCGGCGCCCGCAGTTTCGAGGCCGAGCTCTCGGACGGACGCTGGCTGCAGATCAACGAGCGGCGCACGGGGGATGGCGGTTATGTCTCGGTCGGCACCAACATCACCACGCTCAAACGCCACGAGGAGCGGTTGCTCGATTCGGAGCGGCGCCTGAAGGCCACGATCAGCGATCTGCGCATCTCGCGCCAGAAACTCGAGACCCAGACCCAGCAACTGGCCGATCTCGCCGAACGCTATCTGGAGCAGAAGGCGGAGGCCGAGGGCGCCAGCCGGGCCAAATCCGAGTTCCTCGCCAATATGAGCCACGAATTGCGCACACCGCTCAACGCCATCATCGGCTTTGCCGAGGTGATGGAGAGCGGGGTCTTCGGCAAGCTCGGAAACGCCAAATACGGCGAGTATTGCCGTGACATCCGCTCCTCGGGCGAATACCTGCTCTCGGTCATCAACGACATTCTCGACATGTCGCGCATCGAAGCCGGGCGCATCAAGCTCGAGAAACGCGAGTTCTTCGTCGACGAAGCCATCGAGCGCGCCAGCCGCATGGTGGCCGAGCTCGCCCGGGCGAAGGGGCTGGACTTCACCGTCGAGAAGGCCCCTGCCGCCCGCATTCATGCCGACGAGCGCTCGATCCAGCAGATCCTGGTCAACCTTCTCCAGAACGCTGTGAAATTCACCGCCGAGAACGGACGCATCGCCCTGCGTGCGCGGATCGTCAACGACGCGATCAACATCTATGTCGAGGATGACGGCATCGGCATTCCGCGCGATGCACTCAAGAAAATCGGCAAGCCCTTCGAACAGGTGGAGAGCGAATACTCCAAGACCTATCAGGGATCCGGGCTGGGCCTCGCCATCGCGCGCTCCCTCGCGGAATTGCACGGCGGCAATCTGCGCATCCGTTCACAGGTGGGCGTGGGGACGGTGGTGCTGGTCCACTTGCCCCTGCGGCCCTACCAGGTCATGCCCCACGCTGCCTGAGGCGGCCTGAGACGGCCTGAGGCGGCTGTGACCATGCAGCAGGCATCTCCGCCGCACGCCCAGCCCATCACGCACGCACGCGTTCCACTTGCGCCCCGCAGCGCGTCAGCTTGCTCTCCAGCGCCTCGAAACCGCGATCGAGATGGTAGACACGGTTGATCGTGGTCTCGCCCTCAGCCGCCAAAGCGGCGATGACGAGGGAGACCGAGGCGCGCAGATCCGTCGCCATCACCGGCGCCCCGCGCAGTTCCGGCACGCCCTCGACGATGGCGAGATCACCATCGAGGCGGATCTTCGCACCGAGGCGGGCGAGCTCCTGCACATGCATGAAGCGGTTCTCGAAAATCGTCTCGCGGATATGCGAGATGCCATCGGCCCGCGTCATCAGCGCCATGAACTGCGCCTGCAGATCGGTGGCAAAGCCCGGGAACGGCGCGGTGGTCACGTCCACCGGCGCCAGCTTGCCGCCGTGGCGGCGCACGCGGATGCCCGACGCGGTCTCGCTGATCTCGACCCCGGTGCGGGCGATCACGTCGAGCGCCGATTGCAGCAGATCCGCGCGGGTGTTCTCCAGCGTCACGTCCCCGCCCGCCATGGCCACGGCCATCGCATAAGTGCCCGTCTCGATACGATCCGGCAGCACCGCGTGATGCGCCCCGTGCAGGCTCGTCACGCCCTCGATCATGATGCGCGGCGTGCCCGCGCCGGTAATCTTCGCGCCCATGGCGTTGAGGCAATCGGCGACATCGACGATCTCGGGCTCGCGGGCGGCATTCTCGATGACGGTCTCGCCGCGCGCCAGAGCCGCCGCCATCATCGCCACATGGGTGCCGCTCACGGTCACCTTGGGAAAGGCGATCCGCGCGCCGCGCAGGCCGTCCTTCGCCCGGGCGACCACATAGCCCGCATCGATCTCGATCTCGGCACCGAGCGCCTGGAGCGCATCGATCAGGAGATCGACCGGGCGCGTGCCAATGGCGCAGCCGCCGGGCAGGGAGACGCGGGCCTCGCCGAAACGCGCGAGCAGCGGCGCGATCACCCAGAAGCTCGCCCGCATGCGCGAGACGAGCTCATAGGGCGCGGTGGTATCGATGATGGTGGAGGCCTGGAGCCGCAGGGTCTGGCCCGATTCGGCGCTCTCGCCCGGGCGACGCCCGACGATGGTGTGATCGACGCCGTGATTGCCCAGAATCCGCAAAAGCAGCTGCACATCGGCAAGGCGCGGCACATTCGCGAGTTCGAGCGTCTCGGCCGTCAGCAGGCTCGCCGTCATCAGCGGCAAAGCCGCATTCTTCGCGCCGGAAATCGGTATCGCGCCGTTGAGCGACGCCCCGCCGCGGATGATGATGCGATCCATGCCCTCTAACCCCCACTGAAATCTTTGCTGCGACATGCCGCCGCGTCATCGTTTTGAGCCGCCAAAAGCGGCGAGATCAAGATGCCTCGCCCGGCTGCTTGCCCGGCTCCTTGCCCGTCCCGGCCTGCGTATCAGGTTGCTCCGCCGCGCCGCCTGCTTCCCCGGATGCGGCCTGCTGATCCGGGGAGGCGCGTTTGCGCGCCTGCTGCTTGCGCCGTTTCAGATTTTCCCGCAGCGCCGCCTTCAGCCGCGCCTCGCGTCCCTGATCCGCCATCCGCTACCCCCGGAGCCGTCCGTTTTGCGACCCTTCGTCGCTTCGAACCGGAATAAGGCTTTACACGGGCTCTCTCAAGCGCCAATCCCCCTATATTGGAAATGTTCGCATTGACGGATCGCAATGTGCGATAATCCCCGCGATGCGAAGGTTCGAGACAGCGTCGCGCGCAGCGCGGCTCATGCCCCCGGTGAAGCGATGGATTACGTCCGTTATTTCGAAAGCGCCCTCGACAGCCTCAAGCAGGAACGCCGTTATCGGGTCTTTGCCGATCTCGAGCGGATCGCCGGCGAATTTCCGCGTGCGCGCTGGCACAGCCCGCAAGGCGTGCGCGAGATCACGGTGTGGTGCTCCAACGATTATCTCGGCATGGGGCAGAACCCCGCCGTCATCGCGGCCATGGCCGAGACGGCGCAAAAATGCGGCACCGGCGCCGGCGGCACGCGCAACATTTCCGGCACCAGCCATCCCATCGTCGGGCTCGAAGCCGAGCTCGCGGATCTGCATGGCAAGGAAGCCGCCCTCGTCTTCACCTCCGGCTATGTCTCGAACCAGACCGGCATCGCCACCATCGCGCGGCTGATTCCCGGCTGCGTGATTCTCTCGGATTCGCTCAACCACAATTCGATGATCGAGGGCGTGCGCAATGCCGGCTGCGAGAAGCAGATCTTCCGCCACAACGATCTCGCCCATCTCGAGGAGCTGCTCATCGCCGCCGGCGACAAGCCGAAGCTGATCGTCTTCGAGAGCGTCTACTCCATGGATGGCGACATCGCGCCCATCGCGGAAATCTGCGATCTGGCCGAGCGTTACGGCGCCATGACCTATATCGACGAGGTGCATGCGGTGGGCATGTACGGCCCGCGCGGCGCCGGCATCGCCGAGCGCGACGGGGTGATGCATCGCATTGATGTGATCGAGGGCACGCTCGGCAAGGCTTTCGGCGTGCTCGGCGGCTATATTACCGGACGCACGGCGGTGATCGATGCGGTGCGCTCGCATGCGCCGGGCTTCATCTTCACCACCGCCCTCCCCCCGGCGATCTGCGCTGCGGCGGCCACCTCCGTGCGCCATCTGAAAGCCTCGCAGGCCGAGCGTGACGGCCAACAGCGCCAGGCCGCGCGCGTGAAGCAGGTGCTCGGCGAGGCCGGCCTGCCGGTACTGCCGACGCCGACGCATATCGTTCCGGTGATGGTGCGCGACGCCGAGACCTGCAAGGCGGCCTCGGATCGTCTGCTGGAGCGGCACGGCATCTATATCCAGCCGATCAACTACCCCACCGTCCCGCGCGGCACCGAGCGCCTGCGCATCACCCCGACGCCGCTCCACGGCGAGGCGCATATCGGCCATCTGCGCGACGCGCTGCTGGAGACCTGGGAGGCGCTCGGCCTTCCGCTGCACGAAGTGCGCCTCGCCGCAGAATGAGGCGCGCTGCGGCCCGGAACGGGCGAATTCCGCGCGCGGAGCATTTTCTTCACCGAAACCGCCCCGCCGCACTTGCCAGCCCCCGCGCAATCCGATATCCACCCGCCGCAAGCGAGACGCCACGAGCGCCCCGCCCCTTCGCTGCCGTAGCTCAGTGGTAGAGCACTCCCTTGGTAAGGGAGAGGTCGAGAGTTCAATCCTCTCCGGCAGCACCAGGGGCTCTTGATATTCCAGCCTCTTCGCCCTCCCCCTCGCCGGCCTGCGCGCTCACCGCTGCCCCCTCCTGTCGCAGCCGCAACGATGACACGCGCGACCGCGTTCCCGGCAGCATCGCAGCGAACCATCCGGGCCGATCGCCGTTGACCAGCGGCGAATCTTCGGTAAGGCGACGTCATGTGGACCTGGTTGCAAGAGAACTCACAGATCATGTCCGCACTCGCCGCCTGGGCGACAATCGGCCTGTGGGCGCTGTATCTGCAACTGATCTACAGCAGCTATCGCCTGTCGCGGCGGGCGAAGATCCTGGTCAACCGCGGGGCGAGCGAGACGGTCGATGCCAAATGCATCATCGCCAATATGGGTGCCGAGCCGATCTACATCGAAGCCATCCGCGTCATGCTCAGCCGCGATGATCATGCCTTCGTCTCCTCCCTGGGCAATCTCGAAATCGCCATGGCGCAAGAGGGCGATCGGCGCCCGCAATGGATGCAGGGGCCGATGGCATCCGGCGAGATGATCGATATCGGCACGTTCCGCTCGCTGGTCGATCACTGTATCGACAACGCCCGCGGAGCGGTCGCAGTCGGCGATGACGGTTTTCTCGACGGGGCGACGCTGAAGATCATCGTGGTGGGGACGATGGCCTCTGAGCATCTCCCCGTGGCCGCGCGGCGCGAATTCCGCATAGGTGCCCATGGCGCGGTGCTGAAGCTGCATCCGCGCACCCTGCGCACGGACCAGATCCGCAGCAAGCGCGAACGCCGCGAGATCGAGAATGTGCTCAGCCGAGATCTTGAAAGCGAATGGCGCGAAGAAGAGCCGCAAGAGCAAAAGAACGCAGCTTGACGGCTTGCTCGCCACAAAGATGACGGGCGGCCAGAGAATCGAAGAAATTCCTGCCGCAAGCTGCGAGATTGAAGACTTCTCTGTCGAGCGGCGATATTTTCTACCGGTCGTATCTGTATATTTGCAGCTATCTGATCCGAGTGCGTTTTTCCCAATTGCAAAGCTTGCCTGATTCAGAGCGAAGCCGGCTATTTGCAATAATTCAACGAAAAGATGACATTTTCTGGAATAATCGAATGAACTCTTTGACCTCCGCGCGACTTGAAGACGCATCCACATAGCTGACGTTGGCTTTTTCAGACGCCTTTCGGAGGAACACCATGCGCAATTCAGCCAAGATCTGGGTACTACCCCTTTCCGCAGGCATGGCCTTGAGCCTGTCGGCGACGACGCAGGCCTCGTCTCCACCCCATTCATCCCTGCCCCCATATACCTCACCGACACTACAGGCCGGCCCGGCCGCAAGCGACCCGGCTTCGCGCAACGAACCCGTGCGCATCGCTCAAGCGGAAACGGATGCGGCATCCGCTGCGGCGGAGCGCGACGGCGCGGCGATGGAGCATACGGACCAATCCGGCCTCGCTACGCCGGACGCATTCCGGTTTCCCGGGACGATGGTATCGACCTGGACCAAGCGGGATGTCGAAGGGCTCGTCCAGGATGCGCCGGTCACCCTGCCGCTGATGATCCATGACCGCGAGTTCTTCGAGGAAGGCGTCTATGTCTGGGATGCCTGGCCGGTGCGCAATCCGGACGGTTCGGTGGCCATGATCGACGATTGGGTGATCAAGGTCGGCCTCAGCGCTGAGCTGAGCGAGGTCGAGGAGACCGGCTGGGAGTTCTTCACGCTCTCAACCTGGCGTTACTGGTATACCCGTGACGGCGAATGGCGCCCCGGCGGCGTCATCTTCTCGCGGGAGGAAGCCCTCGGCTCGCGGCAATGGGCCGGATCGACCTTCTATGATGCCGACAACCAGACCGTGACCTTCTACTACACCGCGACCGGTCGCCCCGATGCCGAGAGCATCGAAGACGACATGCCCGAGCGCGACATCTCGATCCATAACGAGGCGGCGGGACGCCCCTCCACCGAGCAGCGCCTCGCCAAGGTGACCGCTTCGGTCAATGCCTCGGGTGACGGCATCGCCTTTTCCGATTTCGGGGAGCACGAGATCATCGGCGAGGCGGACGGCTTCTGGTACGACACGATGGATACCTATCTCGCCGGTGCCGCCGTCTACGGATTTCGCGATCCCGAATACCTGGTCGATCCCCATACCGGGCGCGAGCATATCCTGTTCACGGCCAATGCGGCGGGTGTGCCCGGCCCGTATAACGGCACCGTCGGGATGATGACGAAGACCGATGACGGCGCATGGGAGCTGAACCCGCCGCTCATCGTCTCGATGGGTGTGAATTCGCAGCTGGAGCGCCCGCACGTGATCTATCGCGAAGACGGCGCCTATCTGTTCTTCTCGACGCATGATTTCACATTCGGCCCCGACGCGCAGGGTCCGCGCGGCCTCTACGGCTTCCATTCGCCGAGCGGGAGCCTGACCGGGCGCTGGACCGCTCTGAACCAGCACGGCCTCGTCGCGGCCAATCCGGGCGAGAATCCGGGGCAGACCTATTCCTATCTGGTCCTGCCGGACGGCCATGTCATGTCCTATCTCAATCACACCTTCGGCTTCGAGCTCGATCCCGAGCAGGAAGACCGCAGCTTCTATGGCGGCCCCGGGCCGATGTTCCGCATCAACATGGATGGCGGCATCGCGACGGTCTCCGAGGCCGAGAATGCGCGCTGAGATGCGGCTTGATCATCTGCTGGTCGCGGTGGCCCTCGCCGCCGCGACCCTCGCTGTCCAGCCCGCCTCCGCGCTTGAACGCGACCATGGCGACGGTGACAACCACGTCTGGCGGATCGACCCCGACGGCATCACCCTCGGGCCTTACGAACTGACCCTGCATCAGCCCTATCGCCCCCTCGTCCCCATTGCGGGCATGACGGCGGGCATGACGGCGGGCAAGACGGCGGACATGACGGGTGAGGCAGCGCGTTTCGACGGGAGCACGACCTGGGCGCAAACGCGGGACGCCGTCACCCTGCCGCTCGGCGAGGGCATCGCCATCGGAGCCTGGATCGCCTTCGCCTCCCCGCCGGTCAACGACACCTCGATCCTGCATCTCCAGGGCCCCGAGGGCGCGCTGCGCCTTTCCGTCGGCCCCTGGATGCAGCCGGAATTTCGGATCGGATCCCTGCGCGCGGCGGATTTCACGCGCCTGCCGCTCGGTCGCTGGATACATCTTGGGGCGACTTTTGACGGCGAGACGGCGCGGCTCTTCGTGGATGGCGATGAGGTGGCGACGGCCCCGGTCGGCAGCGGGGAAGCCGTTCCCGACGAGCTGAGCGGCATCATGACCATCGGCAAGAGCCAGGATGCGGGGGCGCGCTACGAGACCCATCCCCTGGGTGTCTTCAACGGCGTCATCGATGCGCTGACACTGCGCCTCGGCGCGGCGGAGCCGATCACGGCTTCGGCTGGCGATCATGCGCGGATGCCGGCCGAGGCCGCCATCGGCGTGCCGGAAAACTGGTTCGCCGACGATCCGCATCGCCCCCGCCTGCACCCGATGCCGCCGGCGGGCTGGACCAACGAGCCGCATACCCTGCTTTTGCGTGACGGCACCTGGCATCTCTACCATCAGGCCAATCCCAATGGTGCCTTCTGGGAATCGATCGTCTGGGGCCATCTCACTTCCGATGATCTCGTCACGTGGCAGCCGCAGCTGCCGGCGCTGATGCCCGGTACCGGCTTCGACCGGCGCGGGATCTGGGTGGGCAACCGGATCCCCGGGATCGAGCCGCCGGCGGTGCTCTATACCGGCGTCGATGGTGACCGCTCGGGGCTGGGGCGCGCGGATTGGCGCAAGGGTGGCGCATTCGAGCGCCGCGAGCCGGCGATCAGCTACGCGACGCCGCCGGGTTACCAGGACATGCGCGATCCCTTCATCGTCAGGCGCGACGAGGACTGGCTCGCCCTGATCGGCAGCGGCACCGCCGATCACAGCGCACCGCTGATCCTGGCCTTCGCCTCACAGGATGCGCAGGAATGGGAGTTCATCGGGGAATTCGATACCGGGGGCGCCGCGATGCCCGGCGAGTACTGGGAATTGCCGGTGCTGCTCCCGATCGCGGAACGCTGGCTCCTGATGGGAACGCCCGTGCTTCGTGACGAGCCGACACAGACGCTCTACTGGATCGGCGATTTCGATGGCACGCGCTTCATCCCCGACGATCCCGCGCCACGCGGCTTCGATCTGTTTCGCACTCTCCTCGCGCCGACCATCGCCGAGGCGCGGGATGGCCGCCTGATCGGCATCGGCGTCGTGCCCGATGACGGCCAGCGCCCGGAAGCGGTCCGTGCCCGCGCCGGCTGGGTCCACGCCCTGAGCCTGCCTTTCGAGATCGCCCTGTGCGAGGATGATCCGCAGCGGCTGTGCAGCGCGCTGGCCGGCGAACTCGATGATGCTTTCTCGGCGCCGGATCGCCCCGCCGAGGCCGCCACCGCGCTCACTGACGCGCCGGTCACGGTCACCTTTGCGGATGATGCGGTGCGCATCAGCGGCGAAGTCAGCGTTCCCGAGGGTGACGCGGTGGTGCTCGCACTGGAAACGGCGGGCGGCGCGCAGACCGTCGCGCGGCTGGTGCTGCGCCCTGCCGAGGGCCGGGTGAGCCTCGACAATGCCATCGATCCATCCTTCGACTGGGCGCGCACCGACGTACTGGAGGCCGATATCAGTCCGCAAGAGCGGCTCGCCATCGATGTCGTGATCGACGGCGCGGCGATCACCGGCACCCTCGGCGCGCAGCCGTTCTCGGCCCTGCTCTACCCGCACGAATCCGCCACACGCCAGATCACCATGACCGGCACGGGCGCGGCGCGGCTCGAGCGTCTTCTCCTGCGCGAGGCCAGCCGCTGAGACCACATGCGCGAACGCGCATATGATCTCACGCGAGATCACCCGTCATCCGCACCCTTCCCTTACGTGGGCTCGGCGCGCTACAACATCGGGGACATCGTCGCCGCGGCCGCATCGGCCGCAGCGCGCCCTTCAGGAGCCCCCCGATCATGAGCGATCCGCGTCTGCCGTTTCTCGCCGAGCTGGAAAAGAAGATCCTGTGGCTGTCCACCTGGACGATCCACAATGCCAACCATCTGCGCGAGAGCGCGGACGGGTTGAAGGTCGGCGGGCATCAGGCGTCATCGGCCTCGCTCGCCACCATCATGACGGCGCTCTACATGGCCGCGCTTCGGCCCGAGGATCGCGTCGCGGTGAAGCCGCATGCGAGCCCGGTCTATCACGCGATCCAGTATCTGTTCGGCAAGCAGAGCCGGGAGAATCTGGAGAATTTTCGCGGATTCAAGGGGGCGCAATCCTATCCCTCGCGCACCAAGGATGCCGATGACGTCGACTTCTCCACCGGCTCCGTCGGCCTCGGCGTGGCGCAGACGCTGTTTGCGAGCATCGTGCAGGATTACGTGAAGGCGCATGGCTGGGCGAAGGATCGCCGCGAGGGCCGCATGATCGCCCTCGTCGGTGATGCCGAGATGGATGAGGGCAACATCTTCGAGGCGCTGCTGGAGGGCTGGAAACAGGGCGTGCGCAACACCTGGTGGATCGTCGATTACAACCGCCAGAGCCTCGACGCCGTCATCCGCGAAGGGCTCTATGCCCGGTTCGAGGCCTTGTTTCGCGCCTTCGGCTGGGATGTCGTGACGCTGAAATACGGCTCGCTGCTCGAAGAGGCCTTCAAGGAGCCCGGCGGCGACAAGCTGCGCGACTGGATCGATACCTGCCCCAACCAGCTCTATTCTGCGCTGACCTTCCAGGGCGGCGCGGCCTGGCGCAAGCGGCTGATGGATGATCTGGGCGATCAGGGCCCGCTTACCGCCCTGATCGAGAAGCGCTCCGACGACGAGCTCGGGCGGCTGATGACCAACCTCGCCGGCCACGACCTGCCCACGCTGCTGGAAGCCTTCGAGGGGATCGACCACGACCGCCCCGTCGTCTTCCTCGCCTATACGATCAAGGGCTTCGGCCTGCCGCTGGCCGGCCACAAGGACAACCATGCCGGCCTTCTCACGCCCACGCAGTTCGCCACCTATCGCGAAAAGGCGGGCGTGCGCGAGGGGCATGAATGGGATCGCTTCGAGGGGCTCTCGCTGCCCGAAGACGAGCTCGAGGCCTTCCTCGACAAGGTCCCGTTCCGCGCCGGCGGCGAGCGGCGCCTGAGCGCGCCGGTCCTGCCCGTGCCGGATGATTTCCCGGTGCCGCATCAGGCGAGCCTGTCGACGCAGCAGGGTTTCGGGATGATCCTCAACGAGCTCGGCCGCAATGACACGCCGCTCGCCGAGCGGATCGTCACCACCTCGCCCGACGTGACCGTCTCGACCAATCTCGGGCCGTGGGTGAACCGGCGCGGCCTGTTCGCCCGCCAGAGCCTCGCCGATACCTTCAAGGCGGAGCGCATCCCCTCCACCTTCAACTGGGATTTCAAGCCCGAAGGCCAGCATATCGAACTCGGTATTGCCGAGATGAACCTGTTCATCCAGCTCTCGGCGCTGGGATTGTCGCATTCGCTGTTCGGCGAGCGGCTGATCCCGATCGGGACGCTCTACGATCCGTTCATCTCGCGCGGCCTCGATGCGCTGAACTATGCCTGCTACCAGGATTCGCGCTTCATTCTGGCGGCGACGCCCTCGGGGATCACGCTGGCGCCGGAGGGCGGCGCGCATCAATCCATTGCCACACCGCTGATCGGCATGTCGCAGGACGGGCTCGCCTCGTTCGAGCCGGCCTATGTGGACGAGCTGGCCGAGATCATGCGTTTCGCCTTCGAATACGTCCAGCGTGACGGCTCCGGCGAGCCGGACGAGCGCACCTGGCTGCGCGACGAGACCGGCGGCTCGATCTACATGCGGCTCTCGACGCGCGCGATCGAACAACCCAACCGCAAGATGACGCCGGAGCTCGCCCAGGGCATCGTCGACGGCGCCTACTGGCTGCGCGAACCCGGCCCGAATGCGCAGGTGATCGTGGCCTATACCGGGGTGATCGCGCCGGAGGCGATCGAGGCGGTGGGGCTGATGGCGGAGGATCGCCGCGATGTCGGCCTGCTCGCGGTCACCTCAGCCGACCGGCTCAATGCCGGCTGGACGGCGGCGCAGCGCGCCCGCGAGCGCGGCCTCGTCCATGCCCGCAGCCATATCGAGCGGCTTCTGCAAGATCTCCCGCCCCATTGCGGCATCGTCACGGTGATCGACGGCCATCCCGCCACGCTGGGCTGGCTCGGCGCCGTGCACGGCCACCGCACGCGCTCGCTGGGCGTGGAGCATTTCGGCCAGACCGGCACCATCGCCGACCTCCACCGCCATTACGGCATCGACGCGCAAGGCATTGTCGCGGCTGCGGAAATGATCGCGCCGGGGCGGCCGATCCGGCATCTCAAGGCGTTGTGAGCGAGAGCCCTACTGCGCGGGCGAGCGGCTGCCGATCGCCCCGCGCAGTTCCGCGATCTCGGCGCGCAAGGCCTTGATCTCCTCGGTGAGCACCTCGCGGGAATCCTGCATGGCCTGCTGCCTGGCCTGCTCGGCCTTGTGCTCTTCCTCATGCGCCACCTCGTGCTCGACCTGCATCGCATTCACCACGATACCGATGAACAGGTTGAGCATGGTGAAGGTGGTCGAGAGGATGAAGGGCACGAAGAACAGCCAGGCGAAGGGATAGACCTCCATCACCGGGCGCACGATCCCCATCGACCAGCTCTCCAGCGTCATGATCTGGAACAGCGTGTAGGCCGAATGCGGGATGGTGCCGAACCAGTCCGGGAAGCTCTCGGCGAAGAGCTTCGTCGCCATCACCGAGAAGACGTAGAACAGCAGGCTCAAAAGCAGCACGATCGAGCCCATGCCCGGCAGCGCCCCGATCAGCGCGCCGACAACGCGTTTGAGCGAGGGCACGATCGTGATCATGCGCAACAGGCGCAACACCCGCAGCGCGCGCAACACGGAGAAGGCGGCGGTGGCGGGCGCGAGCGCGATGGCGATCACGGTGAAATCGAACACGTTCCACGCGTTCTTGAAGAAGCTCAGCCGGTAGACCGCAAGCCGCAGGCCAATCTCGATGACGAAGATCGTCAGGATGACCTGGTCGAGCGCCAGCAGCACCGGCCCGAAATTGGCCATCGCCCAGGCACTGGTCTCCAGCCCCAGCGTGACCGCGTTCACCGCGATCAGCGTCATGATGATGCGCTCCAGAAGGCGCGATTCGACGAACGCCCTGATACGGTCCACTGCTCTTTCTCCGGATCGATGATGATTCGCGAAACGACGCACTGCGGCGCCCGCGCAGGAAGTGCGCATGAACGCACGCCACGTCAAGGTTCAGGGGCCGGCGCCTCCTCGCCCGGCGCCGCTTCGGCTAAATCAAGCCCCGGTCGGGATTGTGATCTGCCGGGCGACATTGCGGCGGCAGCCCTGCCTGTGCATCAGCGCATTAAACATCCTTTAACCCACTTTCGGGCGAACTGGGATGCGGAATAGTGTATCCCTCTGATTCGGATTCGTGTGCTTCGGCGATGCGGATTCGCGCGGCGGCGAGCGGAGTGATTCTCGATCATGATCAGGAGATGGCGGGGCGCGGGACGGCATGGTGCGGGGATGATGGGGGCAACCATCCGCGACCGGACGACGCGCGTCGCCGCATCGGCCCGCCGGTTCTGGCTGCGCAGCATGACGGCGCTCGCCGGCACAGCCGTCGCCCTGCCCGCGCTGGCCGCCCCGGCCCATGCCCGCGCAGACGGTTTCCTCACCACGCTCACGGAGCCGCATCTCGCGGTATCCTTCGCCTTCGTCGCCGGCAGCGCGATCTTCGTTCTCACCACCGCCGTGTTCTATCGCATGGAACTGCGCAACTGGCGCGCGCGCGAAGCCGTAATGCGGGCCGAGCTGGCCGAGTTGAGCAGCGCGCATGATCGCGCCGAGATCCTGATCGGCTCCGAGAGCCAGATCGTCGTCAGCTGGGAGAGCCGGGACGCGCAGCCGCGCATCGAGGGTGATCCGACGACGCTGGGTGCCGGCATCGGCGGGCGGCGCATCCTCGCCTTCGGTTCCTGGCTCGGCGCCGCCGACGCCTCCGCGATCGAGGCGGATCTGCAGCGTCTGCGCGACCGCGGTGAAGGCTTCCGGATGACGCTCAAGACCAATGCCGGGCGCTTCATCGATGCCGAGGGCCGCGCGCTCGGCGGTCGGGCGATCCTGCGCCTGCGCGACGTCACCGGCGAGCGGGCCGAGCTGATGAAGGTCAAGCGCGAATTCGCCCGGATGCACGGCGAGCTGGAGCGTCTGCGGACGGTCCTCGATTCGGTCGACCAGCCCGTCTGGCTGCGCGATGGTGACGGCAAGCTCGCCTGGGCCAATGCAGCCTATCTCGCCGCAATCGAAGCCGAGAGCGTCGAGGATGCGCGTGGGCGCAAGCTGGAACTGCTCGATTCCGCCGCGCGGGGGCAGGCCGCGAAACAGCGCGAGGCCGGCAAGCGCTTCGCGGCGCGCACCGCCGCCATCGTCACCGGCAAACGCCGCATGCTCGACGTGACCGAGACGCCCTCCCCCGGCGGCGCGGCGGGCGTCGCCATCGATGTCAGCGAGGTCGAACAGCTGCGCACCGATCTCAACCGCGAGATGGAAGCGCATGTGCGCACGCTCGACCAGCTGCCCACCGCCGTGGCGATCTTCGATGCCAGCCAGCACCTGACCTTCCACAACACCGCCTATCGTCAGCTCTGGGGGCTGGATCAGCCCTTCCTCGACAGCGGCCCCGCCGACAACGAGATACTCGACAGGCTGCGCGGCATGCGCAAGCTGCCCGAGCAGGCGGATTTCCGCAGCTGGAAGGCCGATGTGCTCTCGGCCTATCGCAGCATCGAGCCGCGCGAGACCTGGTGGCACCTGCCGGACGGGCGCACGCTGCGCGTCGTCGCCAACCCCAGCCCCAATGGCGGGCTGACCTACCTCTTCGACGATGTCAGCGATCACATCAAACTGGAATCGCGCTTCAACGAGTTGCTGCGCGTCCAGGGCGAGACGCTCGACACGCTGGCCGAGGGCGTCGCCGTGTTCGGCTCGGACGGGCGCCTGCGCCTGTCGAACCAGGCCTTCGCCCGCCTCTGGCGCCTGCCGGAGGCGCTCACCGCCGACAACCCGCATCTCGACGCGGTGATCACGCATTGCCAGCAGAACGTGCCCGCCGAGGAGCCCTGGGCGGAAATCCGCGCGGCGGTGGCGGGTGGTGCGGACGGGCGTACCGGCTTTGCGCTGCGCATGGAGCGCAAGGACGGGATCGTGCTCGACTGCGCCGGCCAGCCTCTGCCCGACGGCGCAATGCTGCTCACCTTCATCGACGTCACCGCCAGCGTGAACGTCGAGCGCGCGCTCACCGAAAAGAACGACGCGCTGGAGCGCGCCGCGCAGCTGCGCGACGAATTCGTGCACCACGTCTCCTACGAGCTGCGCTCGCCGCTCACCACGATCATCGGCTTCACCCAGCTGCTCTCGGACGAGACGGTCGGCGCGCTCAATGAGCGACAGCGCGAATATGCGGGCCATATCATGCGCTCGTCGGGGGCGCTGCTCGCCATCATCAACGACATTCTCGACCTCGCCTCCATCGATACCGGCTCGCTCGAACTCGCACCCGGCGAGATCGATATTCGCGAGACGATCGACGCCGCCGTGCGCGGCCTGGAGGATCGCATCGCCGAGAGCGATCTGCATCTCGACATCACCGTCGCCGATTCCATCGGCAGCTTCACCGGTGACGGCAAACGCATCCGGCAGGTGCTGTTCAATCTGATCTCGAACGCGATCGGATTCTCCGAACCCGGTGGGCGCATTCGCGTATCGGCGCAGCGGCACGACGATGAAATCGTCTTCAGCGTCGCCGATCAGGGCAAGGGCATGCCCGATCATGTGGCGGCGAGGGTGTTCGAGCGGTTCGAAAGCCATACCGGCGGCACCGCGCATCGCGGCGTCGGGCTGGGCCTTTCGATCGTCCGCTCCTTCGTCGAATTGCATGGCGGGCATGTGAAGCTCGAATCGACACCGGGAACCGGAACCACGGTGACTTGCGTTTTCCCCGCTGACGGCCCGCGCCGGCTGGCGGCAGAGTGAGCCCGGCGGGCAGCAACGAGACGAGTGCGATGGCTTCGAACCCGGCCGATTCCGGCCTCTCCGCCCTGCCTCCCGGCCCCGATCCGCATGTGCCGGTCTGGGAGCTGACGCTTGCGGACGAGGAAGCCACGCTCGATCTCGCGCGCTTCATCGCCGATGAAT
>PXAW01000257.1 GCA_003567055.1 Hyphomicrobiales bacterium | reverse complement strand
TGGCGAGTTCGGCCTGGGTCATGCCCATTTCCGTGCGCAGGAAGCGTAACTCCCTGCCGGTCATGCTGGATCGTTTCTTGGTGATCCCCTCCGCGATGGCGCGGTGCAGATCGTGCACGTTGGGAATGTCGATGCACTCTTCGCCTGCATCGTCGGAGATGAAGCTCACTCCGACGATCAGGACGTTATCGAGGCCGCATTCCGTGTAACGATACTCAGCCATATTCTATCTCCGTCCTCTTCACTGTAGCGTGGGTAATTATTCGTCCACCCACATGACTGTTATGATTTTCATCCATCTTGTTTTCGCGCAGGGAATGACGACAATACGGACCGTTCTGTTGTTGGAATTCGGTGACCGGCACTCGATCCGGTACTTGTAGAAGTTCTCGCGTGTCGAAGGTTGCGCGTCAGTATGGACAAATCCATGCTTCAATACATAATTTATATCACCTATAATCAGGTCGCGTTCCGCCATTTGCTCTTTGGCGTGAAGCGTATACGTCAGTGACAGACTCTTGTGTGCGGCAATTGCGCGAATGTTGTCGGTCGCATCCTTCTGGCTCCAGGGTTGGGGCTTCGCCATTCGATCTCCTTTTCAGACTATGACATATCACCGTGATAAGTTGCAAGGCTGAAATAAGTGGCGCCCCGAGAGATATCAAGACCATTAATTGCATTTTTTGCGCCTTTAATGGACAGCGCTCGCCTGCGCCGCCGCCTGGTCTGGAGCGCGGCGCAAACATGCACGCCACGCGACCCTTCCCCGCGCCACACGCATCGATTCGCGCTTGCCAGCTCCGCAATGCTCTGATAGACGAACGCTTCTTCCGCAGCGGCGCTGCCGCAGCGGTCTTCGCCTCGCGCGAAATGGGTGTATAGCTCAGTTGGTAGAGCAGCTGACTCTTAATCAGCGGGTCCTAGGTTCGAGCCCTAGTACACCCACCATATTCCGCACAATCCGATGAAGAGAATTCGACGTGCCGCGCGGTTTTCGCCATAGCGCGGCGCCAGAGCGCTTTCCGGCCTGACGGAATCAGGTCGGGCGCCCTGATTAGTTATTTGGGCGCACCATTGAATCCGTCAGACATTGCCCAGGCGACGCAATGATACTCTCAATCGGATTTGACCCATGTCAGGAAGCGCTGCGGCCGGCGATGCTATCCGCGCCCCTCATGGAACGCCCCTCATGGAACGCCCCTCATGCCAATGCCCCTCTAGCAGCGACGCAGAGGCGGTACGCCGGGTCGGCAGGCGGCGCCTGTTGAAAACTCCGCTCTGCGCAGCATTCGCCTGATCCGATTAACACTCGGGTGACGGGCTGCGCGTCTACTGCGGCCTGTCCACGCGACCAGGTGACGAACAGGCATGCTGCCGACGATTCATACGCAGGCATTGGAATACCATGCGAGCGCCCCGGAGGCAGCGCGGATCCTGCGCGTCTATCGCGAGTTCAGCAGGCTCGGCGCCGGTCCGCCCCCGGCTGACGCCTTCCTGCATGCCCTCGATCCCGATCTCGTGCACGGCATCGAGGTGCTCGCCCCCGACGAGGGGGGCTGGCGCTATGTCCGCTTCGGCTCGGCGATCATGGCCGCCTGCGGCTTCGACATGACGGGCAAGAATGTCGGCGCGCGCGAACCGCGCATCGCCGATTATTATGACGCCGCCATCGCGGCGATGAAGCAGGCTGAAGGTCCGGTTCTCGCAATCGACCGCCGTTTCGACGGCGGGTCCCTGCATTTCTGGGAACGGCTGATCATGCCCGCTTGCGCGAAGGACGGCAGCTTGCGGGTTGTGGCCTATGTGCGCCCGCGCGGCAGCCGGGAAGATCTGCTCGCCGCGATGTTCGAGGCATCGCGCGACGGCATGCTGGTGATGCGCGCCCTGCGTGATCCCGGCGGGCGTTTCGAGGATGCCGAAATCATCGTCGCCAACGAGCGCGCGCGGGCATGTTTCGGGGGGAATGCGCAGATGGAGGGCGCGCGGCTCGGTGCCCTGTTCACGGGTGCTGCGGCCCGCAGGCTGCATGCGCGCTGTGCCCGCGTGATCACGCAGCGCATCGCGGAGCGGTTCGAACTGAATCTCGGCCCCAAAGACGACGCAGCCGACGAAGGCGGCCTGTGGTTGCGGATCACGATCCTGCCGCTCGATGACGGGGCGGTGATGTCGTTCTCGGATATCAGCGACCTCAAGAACGCCCTGATCGAGGCGGAGACCGCCCGGCGGGCGCTGGCGCGGGAAGTTGAGCTGCGGCGCAGGCTCGAGGGTGAATTGCGTCAGCTCTCGCTGACCGACGACCTCACCGGGCTCGCCAATCGCCGCGCGCTCGAACGCAAACTGCGACAGGAGACCTCCCGGATACGCCGCTACGGCGGACGCTTCTGCGTGATCGCGATCGATCTCGACCATTTCAAGCGGCTCAATGATACATACGGCCATCCGGTCGGTGATGAAGTGCTCATCGCCGTCGGCGCGATGTTCGCCGACGGGACCCGTCGCGAGATCGATCTGGTGGCGCGCACGGGCGGTGAGGAATTCATGATCGTCACGCCGGATACGGGGCTGGAAGGCGCCGGAGATCTCGCGGAGCGGCTGCGGCGCCGTCTGGAGACCACGGTTTTCAGGTTCGGCACGCATGAAATTCGCGTTACCGCGAGTTTCGGCGTTTATGAATACGAGCCGCGTGAGGGTCATCGGGCGCTCCTTGCCGCAGTCGATGCGGCATTGTATCGGGCGAAGCATTCGGGACGTAACAATGTTGTGCTGCCCGAGCGTAAAACGACTTCCGGCGAAGGGTAAAGCTGAGCCGGAATGCGCGCATTTCCGGTTGATCGCGTGGCTGCTCTGGGTCAATGGCGGGTGCGAATAAGTCCGGGCACCTCAGGAAGCGGGCTTGGTTTTATCTTATTGTCTCAAGATATTCTCATATTGCCGAATGTATTCTTTTCATTTCAGCCGCGAATAAAAGCGGCACTGGCAGTCAGGTGTTGCAAACTGCGCTGCCGAAGGGCTCGGAAATCCGGTCCTTGTGCGCCGTAAAATGCCGATTATGCGCAAAATTCGCGCAAGGATTGCAGAAATTCACGCTATGTTTTGGAATTATTTAGACTCTTTCGTGCACCCTGACGGTGAAGGCTGTTCTTGCCGACAATTCATGAGCGAACCAAACGCGGCTGGTGTTGCATGCCCCTGGTGATGATACTCGACGATCGGGTCACGAATCGGAATATCTTCGCGAAGCTCGCTGCGTCGATTTCCGATGATGTGCGCGTCGAAACACACGGTGATCCCGCTTCCGCACTTGCGGCGATCGGGGCTCCTGTTCCGGATCTGGTCATCACCGACTACAAGATGCCCGGCATGAACGGCGCGGAATTCGTCCGGCGTTTCCGCGAAATCCCCGGCTGCGAGGATGTGCCGGTGATCGCCATCACCGTCTACGAGGAGCGCAGCTTCCGGCTGGCGGCCCTCGAGGCGGGAGCGACGGACTTCCTGCTCAGCCCCGTGGATCACGCCGAATTCCTCACCCGGGCGCGCAATCTTCTGCAGATGCGCCGTCAGGCGCTGATCATCAAGGGCCGTGCGCATGATCTGGAGCGCGAGCTCCAGGACAGCGAGCGCTCACGTCAGCAGCTCCTGCGCGATAGCAAGGAGCGGCTGGCTCAGGTCATCGACACGGTACCGGCCTGTGTGAGCGCCTTTGATCGCGAGGGAGCGTGCATCTTCCTCAACAGCCGCGCCGCATCGCGTTTCAATGTCGATGCGCACGGCGCGATCGGCCGGCGTGCAGATGCGCTGCTCGGTGACGAAATGGGAGCGCGCTCGCTTTCCCTCGACCAGATGGTGTTTCGCTCAGGCGTGGCTCTGCCGACATTCGAGGAGGA
>PXAW01000565.1 GCA_003567055.1 Hyphomicrobiales bacterium | reverse complement strand
CGCCTACCAGCGCTGGCTGGCCACCCAAGGGGAGCGGACGCGGGATGACGTGGATCTGGTCCGTGAGCCCGGCTGGCTCTTTCAACAGCCGGAACTGCATCACCGACGCGCGCCCGGCACCACCCCGACGGAGGACGATCATGGCTCATGAGTTCAAGGCGAAGGGCGCGAGCCCCGCCATCCTGCGCAACAGCGCCATCGACGAGGAGGCGCTCCAGGCCGCGCGGGTCGATCTCGCCGCGTGTTTTCGCATGGCGGCCCGGCTGGGCATGAGCGAGGGCATCTGCAATCATTTCTCGGCCATCGTGCCCGGTCGCGACGATCTCTTCATCGTCAATCCCTACGGGCTCTCCTTCTCGGAGGTCACCGCCTCGAGCCTGCTCGTCTGCGATTATGACGGCAACGTGATTTCCGGCGAGGGCCAGCCGGAAGCGACCGCCTTCTACATCCATGGCCGCCTGCATATGCGCCTGCCGCGTGCGCGCGTGGCTTTCCACACGCACATGCCCTATGCGACGGCGCTTTCCATGGTGGAGGGCGATCCGCTGGTCTGGGCCGGTCAGACGGCTTTGAAATTCTATGGCCGCACCGCCATCGACCGCGATTATAACGGGCTCGCCCTCGACGAGGCCGAGGGCGACCGTATCGCCGGCGCCATGGGGGAGGCCGATATCGTCTTCATGAAGAACCACGGCGTCATGGTCATCGGCCCCTCGATCGCCGAGGCCTGGGACGATCTGTATTATCTGGAGCGCGCCTGCGAGGTCCAGGTCCTCGCCATGAGCACCGGTCGCAAGCTCACCCCGGTCGAGCCCGACATCGCCCAGAAAACCTACGACCAGATGCGCGACGGCGATTCCGAGAGCGCGCGGCTGCATCTCGAGAGCGTCAAGCGCAACCTGATGCGCGAGGAGCCGGAATTCGCGGATTGAGCCCACGGCTGCAAGGCGGGAGGCGCCCTTCATGACGCGGCATTGCCCCTCTCCATCAGAGAGAGGGGAGATGCCGCGCGGCCTTGATCGAGGCGATCGCGCGCGGCGCCTCGTCTGATCAGACGAGCCCCGGATCGATCGCCGTCTTGCGCTCCAGCCATTCCGGCACGGGCAAGCCCTTCTCGCGCAGGAAGGCCGGATTGTAGAGCTTGGACTGGTAGCGCGTGCCGTAATCGCAGAGAATGGTCACGATGGTCTTGCCCGGCCCGAGCTCGCGGGCGAGGCGGATGGCGCCGGCGATGTTGACCCCGGTCGAGCCGCCCATGCACAGCCCCTCCTCGCGCAGCAGGTCGAACACGATCGGCAGGGCTTCCTCGTCGGGGATCTGATAGGCGTGATCGACCGGCGCGCCTTCCAGATTGGCCGTGATGCGGCCCTGGCCGATCCCCTCGCTGATCGAGGAGCCGGAGGATTTCAGCTCGCCGGTGGTGTAGAATGAATACAGCGCCGCGCCCATCGGATCGGCGAGCCCGATGCGGATATTCGCGTTGCGCTCCTTCAGGGCCATGCCGGCGCCGGCCAGCGTGCCGCCGCTGCCCACGGCGCAGATGAAGCCGTCGACCTTGCCCTCGGTCTGGTCGAAGACCTCCGGCCCGGTCGTCTCGTAATGGCCCTGGCGGTTGGCGGTGTTGTCGAACTGGTTTGCCCAGATCGCGCCGTTCGGCTCGCTCGCGGCCAGCCGCTCTGCGAGGCGCCCGGAGACCTTCACGTAATTGTTGGGATTGGCGTAAGGCACGGCGGGAACCTCGACGAGCTCCGCCCCGGCGAGGCGCAGCATGTCCTTCTTTTCCTGGCTCTGCGTTTCCGGGATCACGATCACGGTGCGATAGCCCAGCGCATTGCCCACGAGGGAGAGCCCGATCCCGGTATTGCCCGCGGTGCCCTCGACGATGACACCGCCGGGGCGCAGCGTGCCGCGCCGTTCCGCGTCGCGGATGATGGAGAGCGCGGCGCGATCCTTGACGGATTGGCCCGGATTCATGAACTCGGCCTTGCCCAGAATGGTGCAGCCGGTGAGCTCCGAGGCTTTCTTCAGGCGGATGAGCGGCGTATTGCCGATCGCTTCGATGATGCCGTTCTTGATATGCGCGGCCATGGGGGTGCCCTTCTTCAAACACGTTGTTTCGCGTGTTTTATCGCAATTCACGCAGATTGCGAGAGAAAAGAGCGCACATCCCCGCGCCGATCAATTCACCCGCCGGTCACACTCATGTGACGACCGACCGCCGGCTCCCGCCTGTCGCCGTGCCTGGCCCGCTCGATGACGAAGTCGTGGCCCTTGGGCTTGCGCGCGATGGCGTTCTGAATCGCCCGCGCGACGGGCTCGTCGCTCTCCGACGCCCGCAGCGGCTCGCGCAGATCGGCGGCGTCTTCCTGGCCGAGGCACATATAGAGCGTGCCGGTGCAGGTGAGGCGCACGCGGTTGCAGCTCTCGCAGAAATTATGCGTCAGCGGGGTGATGAAGCCGAGCCGCCCGCCCGTCTCCTCGATCCGGACATAGCGCGCCGGGCCGCCGGTGCGGTCGGGCAGATCGGTGAGGGTGTAGCGGTCGAGCAGCGATGCGCGCACCTGCTTGAGGGAGAGGAACTGGTCGGAGCGATCTTCGTCGATCTCGCCCAGCGGCATCACCTCGATCAGGGTGAGATCCATGCCGCGCCCATGCGCCCATTCGATCATGGGGACGATCTCGTCCTCGTTGAAATCCTTGAGCGCCACGGCGTTGATCTTGACCTTCAGCCCCGCCGCCTGCGCCGCGTCGATCCCCTGCATCACCTTGCCGAGATCACCCCAGCGGGTGATGTGGCGGAACTTGTCGGGGTTCATCGTATCCATCGACACGTTGATGCGCTTGACGCCGCAATCGGCGAGATGCTGCGCGTGGCGGGCGAGCTGCGAGCCGTTGGTGGTCACCGTCAGCTCTTCGAGCGCGCCGCTCTCGAGATGGCGCGTCATGCCCTCGAAGAAGCTCATGATGTTGCGCCGCACGAGCGGCTCACCGCCGGTGATGCGCAGCTTCTTCACGCCCTGGCCGACGAAGACCGAGCACAGCCGGTCGAGCTCTTCGAGCGTCAAAAGGTCGCGCTTGGGCAGGAAGGTCATGTCCTCCGACATGCAATAGACGCAGCGGAAATCGCAGCGATCCGTCACCGAGACGCGCAGATAGCTGATGGTGCGACCGAACGGATCGATCAGCGGTGCGGCGCCGTCGCCGGTCTGTCCCTTGGTGAAATCGCTTTCCGACGAGAACATGCGCCCTCTCTCCTCCTGAAATGCCGCATTTTGCGGTCTTGTCCGCGCGCAGGGATAGTTGCGTATCGCTACTACCATGAAGATAAGCCGGATGGCGCGCTCTGCCAACCCGCCCGTTCGCCTGCCCGTTCATCCCCGCCCTTGCATGCGGCGTTGCGCATCAATGTGGCTGCTCGGGACAAGGCTGGCAAGCCGGCCATTCTACCGATGCGCGGCGCTGCGCCAGTCGGCGCGATGCGCTCCCGCGCCGGCCTTGCGATTTTGATTCCCAGAAATTGCATCTATAATGAAAAGAATCCAAATGATTGCATGATTCGGCGCTCCCAGAAACGGGTTCTCCATGAGCCAGATGCTGATCCAGAACTACCTCGCCGAGCTCGACCGGCTGCGGCGGTTCTCCGGGGCGAATTCCGAGCAGATCATCCGCGAGGCTTTCAAGGACCTGCTCAAGGGCTATGCCCGGGCGCAGCACCTGATCTTCGTCCCCGAGCTCGAATACGAGACCGGGATGAAGCGCAAGGTCTATCCCGATGGCAGCATCCTGCACGAATTGCGCGTCGCGCACGGGTTCTGGGAGGCCAAGGACGAGGCTGACGATCTCGATACCGAGATCGAACGCAAGCTGCGGCGCGGCTATCCGCAATCCAACATCAT
>PXAW01000524.1 GCA_003567055.1 Hyphomicrobiales bacterium | reverse complement strand
TTCGCGCCGCGCATCCGGCGCCAGCGCATGCCCCTCCTCAGCCGCGTGATCGGCAAAGGCGGCGAGATGCTTGCGGGCATGCCGGATGCCGACGCGATCGCCGTACAGGCTCAGCAAGCCCTCGTAATGTTCTGATATTGCGTCGATCTTTGTCTCGATCCCGGGCTCGGCCCAGGGCAACCCGGCGAGCTGCGCCTCGATGCGGGCGATCAGCCAGGGCTTTCCCAGCGTGGCGCGGCCGACCATCACCGCATCCGCCCCGGAAGCCGTCAGCGCGGCGCGGGCATCATCGGCATCGCAGATATCGCCGTTGGCGATCAGAGGCAGCGTCGTCGCCGCGCGCACGCAGGCGATCGCCGACCAATCCGCCTCGCCCTTGTAGAATTGCTGGCGCGTGCGCCCGTGCACCGTGATGGCGGCAACGCCGAGCGCCTCGGCGCGACGGGCGAGTTCCGGCGCGTTGATGGTCGCGCGATCCCAGCCGAGACGCATCTTGACGGTCACCGGCACCTGGACAGCGCCAACCACCGCCTCGATCAGCCCGCAGGCGTGATCGAGATCGCGCATCAGCGCCGAGCCGGCCATACCGCCGGAAACATGCTTGGCCGGGCAGCCCATATTGATATCGACGATATCGGCGCCGGTATCCTGCGCCATGCGCGCGGCATCGGCCATCCAGCCGGCGCGGCATCCGGCGAGCTGGACGATATGCGGGTCGATCCCCTCCCCCTCGGAGCGGATCCGCGCTTCGTCCGCGCCCTGGACATAGGCCTCCGACGCCACCATTTCGGAGACGACCATCGCCGCGCCGAAACGCGACGCGATCCTGCGGGCGTGGATATCGGTCACCCCGGACATCGGCGCCAGCGCGACGCGCCCCGCTATCTCGACATTTCCGATCCGCACCGTACCGCCCCCGTTCACGGCATGCCGCTCAATGCCGCATCGCCGTATCTGCTTAACAAATAGACGAGCCTTAAAAAAGTGCAATACCGCAAAGCCACCTGATCAGCCATGCGACAATTGCCTTCATCGGGGGCCGGGTCTATCACCACGAAACTGCCGCGCCATCAGGGAGAACCCATGGGAAAGCCCATTCGCGAGAGGATCGCCGCGCTCGTCGTTGCCGCCGGGCGGGGGACACGGGCCGGGACGGGAATGCCCAAACAGTACCGGCCCCTCGACGGCATCCCGGTTCTGACGCGGACTCTGCGGGCCCTGTGCGCAGAGCCCGCCATCGCATCCATCGTCGTGGCGATTCACCCCGATGACGAGGCGCTCTACGCCGCATGCATCGCCGCCCTCGAGCCTCAGGAGCGCGCGCGGCTGCTCGCACCCGTCCATGGCGGCGCGACGCGCCAGTCTTCCGTCCATGCCGGCCTCTGTGTGCTCGACGCGTCCACCTGCCCACATGTCCTCGTGCATGACGCGGCCCGCCCCTTCCTTTCCCGCGACCTGATCGAACGCGCCTGCGCGGCTCTGGTCCGGCACGACGCCGCCCTGCCGGGCATCCCGGTGACGGATACGATCAAGCAGATCGCCGATGACGGACGTGTGACGCATACGCCGCCGCGCGAGACCCTGCGCGCCGTCCAGACGCCGCAGGCGTTTCGGCTCGCCCCCCTCCTCGCCGCGCATCGCCGCGCCCGCGATGAAGGCATGACCGGTTTCACCGATGACGGGGCGCTGGCGGAATGGGCCGGCATGGATGTCCATGTCTTTGCCGGCGATCCGAACAATGTGAAACTCACACATGAAGCCGATTTTACTCGGTATGCCGCGCGTGAGGGGGAGCCGCTCATGATCAGCCGGATGGCGACCGGGTTCGACGTCCATGTCTTCGGTGAAGGCGACCATATCATGCTGGGTGGCGTGGCCGTGCCGCATGCGCACGGCGTCGTCGCCCATTCCGACGGTGACGTGGTGCTGCATGCCCTCACCGATGCGCTTCTCGGCGCGCTCGCCGAGGGCGATATCGGCACGCATTTCCCGCCGAGCGATCCGCAATGGCGCCACGCATCCTCGGACCGCTTCCTCGCCTTCGCCGCGGCGCGCGTGCGTGAACGCGGTGGCGTGATCGACCTCCTCGACGCCACCATCCTGTGCGAGCGCCCGAAGATCGGGCCGCATCGCGAGGCCATGCGCGCGCGGATCGCGCAGATCGCGGGAATCGATGCCGGCTGCGTCTCGATCAAGGCGACGACCACCGAGAAACTCGGCTTCACCGGGCGCGGCGAGGGCATTGCGGCGCAGGCGGCGGCAACAATCCGGCTGCCCGCTACCGGGCAATGAGGAGACACGGCATGATCTTTACAGAAGAACGCGAGAACCGCGCCGCAGCCTTGCTCGAGGCCTATGCGGCACGCGGATTGATGATCGCCACGGCGGAATCCTGCACCGGCGGGCTGATTGCCGGTCTGCTCACCGAGATCGCGGGCTCCTCCCGCGTGGTCGAGCGGGGATTCGTCAGCTATTCCAACGCGGCGAAGAACGAGCTCCTCGGCGTCCCGACAGACACCATCGAGGCGCATGGCGCCGTCAGCGAGGCGGTGGTGCGGGCCATGGCCGAGGGAGCGCTCGCCCGTTCGCGCGCGGATGTCGCGGTCGCGGTGAGCGGCGTCGCCGGGCCGGGCGGCGGGACGGCGGCAAAGCCCGTCGGCCTCGTCCATCTCGCCTGCGCCCGCCGGGGCGGCACGATCGTGCATCTCGAAAAGCGCTATGGCGATAGCGGGCGCGGGGCGGTCCGGCTCATGACCATCGACGACGCGCTCGGGCTGCTCGAAGCGGTGATCGCCGAGGCGTGACGATCAGCCGAAAGCCTCAGCCGAAAGCCTCAGCCGTAGACCTGACGGGCGCGGGCCTCGAAGGCGCTGGTGAATTTGCGGAAGGCGCGGTCGAACATCGCGCCCATCAGCATGCCGAGCGCGAAATTGCGGAATTCATAGGCGATGTGAAAATCCACCTCGCATCCGCCCTCGCCCTGCTTCAGGAACTTCCATCGATTCTCCAGGAAGCGGAACGGTCCGTCGATATATTCGACATCAATGCGCAGACGTGCACGGTCCAGCGTGACGCGGGTGGTGAAGGTCTCGCGGATCGATTTGTAGCCGACGCTCATATCGGCTACGAGGATCTCGATCCCGTCCCCGCTCTGCGAGCGCCGGCGCACGCGCAGGCTTTCGCAAAGCGGCACGAATTCCGGATATTTCTCCACATCCGCGACCAGATCGAACATCTGGACCGGCGTGTGCGGAACGCTCTTGACGGTATGGAAGGCCGGCATGGCTGGGCCGTCAGCCCGCGCTCTTGCTCAGCCGCGCCGCCTTGAGCTTCGCGAAATCCTCGTCTGCATGATAGGAGGAGCGCGTCAGCGGCGTGGAGGAGACCAGCAGGAAGCCCTTGGCCCGCGCCGTGGTCGCATAAGCGTTGAACTCCGCCGGCGTCACGTAACGGATCACGGGATGGTGCTTGCGCGTCGGCGCGAGATACTGGCCGATCGTCATGAAATCCACATCCGCCGCGCGCAGATCATCCATCAGCTGGAGCACCTCGTTGCGCTCCTCGCCGAGGCCGACCATGATGCCCGACTTGGTGAAGATCGTCGGGTCGAGCTCCTTCACCTGCTGCAGCAGGCGGATGGAGTGGAAGTAGCGCGCACCGGGGCGCACCTTCAGGTATTTAGAGGGCACCGTCTCGAGATTGTGGTTGAACACGTCCGGACGCGCCTTCACCACGACCTCCAGCGCGCCGTCCTTGCGCAGGAAATCCGGGGTCAGGATCTCGACCGTCGTTCCGGGCGAGCGCGCACGGATGGCGTAGATCACATCGGCAAAATGCTGCGCGCCGCCATCGGCGAGATCGTCGCGATCGACGGAGGTGATGACGACGTGCCGCAGG
>PXAW01000338.1 GCA_003567055.1 Hyphomicrobiales bacterium | reverse complement strand
GTGCGCGACGAGGCCTATTTCGATGAGGGCGAGCTCACGCTCCAGCCCGATGGCAGCCGCCTCGCGCCGACCGGGGCGCCCGTGGAATGGGTGGCGGAGGAGAGCTATTTCTTCCGCCTCTCCGCCTATCAGGACCGCCTTCTGGCGCATTACGCGGAGCATCCCGAATTCATCGGCCCGGATACGCGGCGCAACGAGGTTGTCTCCTTCGTCAAGCGCGGGCTGCAGGATCTTTCGATCAGCCGCACCACCTTCGACTGGGGGCTGCCCGTGCCGGGCGATCCGAAGCATGTGATGTATGTCTGGGTGGATGCGCTCAACAATTACGTCACCGGCTGCGGCTTCCCCAACGAGAGCGATCCGCGCTGGCGCTACTGGCCGGCGGATGTGCACATTATCGGCAAGGATATCGTGCGCTTCCACACGGTCTATTGGCCGGCTTTCCTGATGTCCGCCGGCTTGCCCCTGCCCAAACGCGTCTATGGCCACGGTTTTCTCTTCAATCGCGGGGAGAAGATGTCGAAATCGGTCGGCAACGTCATCGACCCCTTCGCCCTGACCGACACTTACGGCGTCGATCCGCTGCGCTACTTCTTCATGCGCGAAGTGCCCTTCGGCCAGGACGGCAACTACTCGCATGAGGCGATCGTCAACCGCATCAATGCCGATCTCGCCAATGATCTCGGCAATCTCGCGCAACGCTCACTCTCGATGATCGGCAAGCATTGCGCTGCGGTCGTGCCCGAGCCCGGCGCCTTCAGCGAGGCCGACCGCGCCATGCTCGACCAGGCCGAGGCCTTGCCGGGGAAGGTGAGGGGGGCGATGGAGGATTTCGCCCTGCACCAGGCGCTCGCCGAGATCTGGGCCGTGGTCGGCGAGGCCAACCGCTATTTCGCCTCGCAGGAGCCCTGGGCCCTGCGCAAGAGCGACCCGGCGCGCATGGCCACCGTGCTCTATGTCACGGCGGAAGTGCTGCGGATCGTCGGGATCCTGGTTCAACCCTTCATTCCGGATTCGGCATCCAAATTGCTGGATTTGCTCGCCGTTTCCCCTGATCAACGCCTCATCGCGGCGATCGGGGAGGGCGGTCGCCTCGCGCCCGGCGCAGCGCTCCCGGCGCCGCAGCCGGTCTTCCCTCGCTTCATCGAACCGGAAGCCTCGTGAGCCGTTCATGATCGTCGACAGCCATTGCCATCTCGATTTTCCGGAATTCGCCGAGGACCTGCCCGGCGTGCTCGCCCGCGCGGAGGCGGCGGGTGTGGGGCGCATGGTCACGATCTCGACGCGGGTGAAGAAATACGACACCTACCGCGCCCTCGCCGAGAGCGATCCGCGCATCTTCTTCAGCGTCGGCACCCATCCCCACAATGCCGGCGAGGAGCCGGATGTGCCGGTTGCGGATCTGGTGCGGCTGTCGGCGCATCCGCGCTGCATCGCGATCGGGGAGGCGGGGCTCGACTATTATTACGACAAAAGCCCGCGCGACGTGCAGCGCGGCGTGTTTCGCGCCCATATCGCCGCCGCGCGCGAGACCGGGCTCCCCCTCGTCATCCATGCGCGCGATGCGGATGAGGAGATGATCGAAATCCTCACGGACGAGTTCAGCAAGGGGCGATACAAGGCTGTTCTGCATTGCTTTTCTTCCGGAGAGAAGCTGGCCATGACAGGCATCGAGCTCGGCTTCACCATCTCGTTCTCCGGCATCGTCACCTTCAAGCGTTCGGAGGAGCTGCGCGATATCGCCCGCAAGATCCCGCGCGAGCGCCTTCTCGTGGAGACGGATGCGCCCTATCTCGCTCCTCAGCCGGTGCGTGGCAAGACGAACGAGCCGGCCTACACGGCGCATACCCTGCGCATCCTGGCAGAGGCCCTCGACATGCCGCCGGCGGAGCTTGAAGAGATGACGACGGAGAATTTCTACAACCTTTTCACGAAGGCAGCGCAGGCCGATGGCAGGGCAGGCGCCTGATCATGGCGCTGGTCGCGACCATTCTCGGATGCGGCTCGTCGGGCGGCGTGCCGCGCGTCGGCACCGGCTGGGGCGCCTGTGATCCGGGCGAGCCGCGCAACCGCCGCCGGCGCTGCTCGCTCTTCGTCAGCCGCAGCCACTCCGCCGGCGAAACCGCGGTCCTGTTCGACACTTCCCCCGATCTGCGCGAGCAATTGCTCGACGCCGAAATCCGCCATCTCGATGCGGTAATCTTCACCCACGAACATGCCGACCACACCCACGGCATCGACGACCTGCGCCCGCTCGTGATCCATATGCGCCGGCGGATCCCGGTATATATGGATGAAAAGACGACGAAAATCCTTGAGGATCGCTTCGATTACTGCTTCAGAACGCCTGACGGCAGCAGCTATCCGCCGATCCTGGATTCCCGCCTGATCGCCGAGGATATGCCGGTCGAGATCGAAGGGGAGGGCGGCGTGATCCGCGCCCGGCCCTTCCGCATGATCCATGGCGGCACCGATGCGCTGGGCTTTCGCATCCATGATTTCGCCTATGCCCCGGATGTCAGCACCATGCCCGAGGCCGCCGAGGCGCAGTTGCACGGGCTCGAGACGCTGGTAATCGATGCGCTTCGCTACAACCCGCATCCGACCCATTTCAACGTCACCGACGCCCTCGATCTGATCGAGCGCGTGCGCCCCCGCCACGCCGTCCTGACCAACCTGCATACCGATCTCGACTATCGCGAACTCGCCCGGCAACTGCCCGATCACGTCGAGCCGGCCTTCGACGGTATGCGCATCACGATCTCCGAATAAGCCCCGAATCCACCGCGCGCTCGCAGCCGCGCAAACCCGCATGGGCGTCGCGGGCCTTGGCCTGTGGGCCGCGAGGTCCGACGATATCTGCTGACAAGCCGCGCGGGCAGGGGGCCCGCATGGCGCTCACCGCGCGCATGAAGAGGATTCCCACCATGATGCAGGCAGCTTACGTTGGCGAAAACGGGCTCGAATTCTGCGACGCGCCGCGCCCGGAGCCGAAGCCGCAGGAGATCCTCGTGCGGGTGCGCACGGCAGCCCTCAACCGGGCCGATCTTGCCGTCGCTTCCGGCGCTGCGCATGGGGCGATGGGCGGGGTCGGCACGATTCCGGGGCTCGAATTCGCCGGCGAGATCGCAGCTCTGGGCGCGGAGGTCACGGGCTGGAAGGTCGGCGATCGGGTCATGTGCAGTGGCGCCGGCGGTTATGCGGAATACGCCGTCACCGATCATTTGCGGGCGCTGCCGATCCCCGATGGCTTCGATTTCGACCGCGCCGCGACCCTGCCGCTGGCGCTCCAGACCATGCATAACGCGCTCGTCGAGAATGGCGGCATGAGCGCCGGCGACAGCGTCCTGATCCTCGGCGCGAGCAGCGGCGTCGGGCTGATGGGCCAGCAGATCGCGCGGCATCTGGGCGCCCGTGTCGTGATCGGCTCGTCCACCGACGATGCGCGCCGGGGGAAACTGACGGAATTCGGCGCGCATCACGCCATCAATACCGGCGATGCCGACTGGCCCGACCAGGTCCGCGCGCTGACCGATGGCGGCGCCGATGTGATCATCGACCAGATTTCCGGACCGCTGGTGACGCCGGCGATGCAGGCGGCGGCCGTGCGCGGGCGCATCGTCAATGTCGGCCGCCTCGGCGGTGGCACGGCTGAATTCGATTGCGACCTGCATGCGCTCAAGCGCATCCGCTATATCGGCGTCACGTTCCGCACGCGCTCGATCGAGGAAATCCGCGCCATCGTCGCCGGCGTGAAGCGCGACCTCTGGCCGGCGATCTGCGACGGCACGCTGCATCTGCCGATCGATCGCAGCTTCGCGCTCGCCGATGCCGGCGCGGCGCTGGAGCACATGCGCGCGAACCGCCATTTCGGGAAGATCCTGCTGCATCCGTGAGGC
>PXAW01000455.1 GCA_003567055.1 Hyphomicrobiales bacterium | reverse complement strand
GCCCTGCGCGCGCCACGCGATCGAGCCGAAACCGTAGAGCGTGGCATGCGAGGCCTGGATCAGGGCGCCGCCGATGATCAGCCAGATCAGCCCCGACGGCAATGCGGGAAGCCTGCC
The DNA here is from genome assembly GCA_003567055.1 of Hyphomicrobiales bacterium. Taxonomy (GTDB): domain Bacteria; phylum Pseudomonadota; class Alphaproteobacteria; order Rhizobiales; family Beijerinckiaceae; genus Saliniramus. The sequence continues at coordinate 3,784 of PXAW01000455.1, read as the reverse complement.
CTCGGCATCCGCCGCCGGCGCCTCGCTGGCCCGTTGCGGTGCTGCCCGCGAGACGGCGGCGGCGATCAGCGCGATTCCGACCAGCGCGATGATCACCGCATCCGCAGGGGCGCGCTCCAGCAGGTAGCCCGCGCCGATATTGCTGGCGAGGAAGGCGAGCGAGCCCCACAGGCGAATTCGTCCGTAATCGAGCCGCGAATCCGCCCTCACGGCATCGGTCGTCAGAAGGTCCGATGTCGGGGTGAGCGGCGCCTGTGCGAGCGCCACCAGGATGACGACGAATCCGATCGCCAGGGCGCCCTCCAGCCCGAGCAGGATCATGTAGAGCAGAGCCAGAATGAGCTGCGCCAGCATCAGGAGCCGGCGCGCCTCGACACCTTTTTCCGTGAGCGCCACCAATGGCGCGGTCGCGACGATGCGCACGACGAGCGGCAGCGCCACGATGATGCCGATCGCCGCCGGCGAGATATCGCGCGATTCGAGCCAGATCGGAAAAAACGGCATATAGATGCCGATGCCGGCGAAGGTTGCCGCATTGAGTGCGGATAGCCGCAGGGCGGGGGAGGGGGGAAGCGACGGGCGCGGCATGCTGGACGATCGGTTGCGGGGATGGCTAGGCTGGGTCGTCGGGGACCCGTCGGCATCATGAAAACCGTATAGCATGGAGTGGCGGTCGCGCGGCAATCTCCGGGCGGACAGGAGGACGGGGAGGGGATTGATGATCTTCGCACGCTTTGGCCTTCATGGGCCGGGTCTGGCCATACTCGCCTGCATCGCGATTGCGTCTGCGGCAAGCACGCCGGCGCGTGCCTTCGCCGCGATGGAGGGCGATTTCGTCGCCGGTGCGCAATGCCCGGCATGGCATTCGCTGGCGCGGCGCGACAATCCCGGCCAGATCCGTCTCGCTCCCGATCGTGCCTATGCGATCGAGGGGCTCAACCGAGCGGATGGCGATTACGTGCGCGTGGTCGTGCCCGGCGCAGAGCCCCGACAGCGTTGGGTGGCGCGCGATTGCGGGGTGATCCGGGGCGGGCAAGCCGACCAGGATTTCGCGCAGGAATTCGCGCACGATTTCGCGCCGATCTTCGGGCCCGATCTGCCGGCTCCCGAGCCCGACGCATTCGACGAAGCCGTTCTCGCGCTCTGCGGCGGCTGGGGCGCGCGACCTGCGCGGGCGGCGTTCCGGGCCTTGTTCGACGACCCGGCGCATCACACTGCGGCAGCGCGAATCGGGGAGGCGTTCGGCTATACGCTGCGCGGGGCGGGGCCCGACCCGGATGCCTTTTTCGACGCGCTGACCCGGATCTGGTTCGCGCAGGAAGGCTTTCGCCATGTCTTCTGTGGCGAACCTGCGGAGGATGGCCTCGGCGGCTTGCACTATCGCGGTCGCATTCTCCAGCTTCAGGAGGAGGGCTGGGGCGGTCTCGCCGGGTGCGGGCGCGCCGTGCATGCGCCGCCGATCAGGAGTATCGGCATTGCCTTTCGCACGCCCTCCGGAGCCGTTGCCGAGGCCTGCCCCAAGAGCTTCCTGACCGGTCACGACGCGCTCGCGCTGCTGATCGAGGTGACGCGCGCCTTCGCCATCAAGAAGGCGCACGCGGTCGATGAGCGGATGTGCCTGCATGCGCTCGATACCGCCGGGCAGAGCGTGCACGAATCAGCCGGTGATCTGGCCGTATTGGTGACGCGTGAGGGCGCGATCCGGACATTCTACCCGACGGCGAGCCCCCGCTGCGATGGCGGTGCACCCCCGGATAACTGCCTATGTATGCATTGAAACAAAAGGACTTTGCGCTGCCGTGAGGGCAAGTCCTTATTGACCGTCAGGCGTTCTGCACAAATGTTGTCGGGTATCAATGCGGGTCCCCCCTTGAACCTGAGACGAGAAGAGCGTGCGCATACATATCGTGGAAGACGACTACGGCGTTCGGGACGCGTTGATCGAACTCGTCAGCGGGCAGGGCCACAAGGTGCTCGCCTATGCCGACGGTGAGGCGTTCATGAACGGCTGTTCTCCAAGAGGCGACGATCTCGTCTTCGTCGATCTCGGGCTGCCCGGTATCGGCGGTGCCGACGTGATCGACTGGCTCGGCAGCCTGCCGGAGCCGCCGCGCGTGGTGGCGATCTCGGGCCGTCCGCGAATCGATATCGACCTGATGCTGCGCCGGCTTCCCGCCGACTTGCAACTTCTGCGCAAGCCGCTCGCGCCGGAAGCGATCTCGGCGCTGCTCTGATACCGGATTTTGCGCTGTATCAACCCTCGATCCGACGTCGACATGCGCGATAGCGGCTGATCCAAAGATCTGATTTGAAACAGTTATTCGTCCTCCCCCGAGCCTCCGTGCTTTCCCCATCGTGGCAATGCTTAAGGGCAAACACCGATGCGTTCCAAATGGGGCGAATCTACAGATGGCGCATCACCGCTCCGTTCCCCCGGGCGATTTCGAGGACGACGCCATGGATGCGATTATTTCCCGTCAGGACGCCGAAACCGGCGGCTTCAGCAATACCAAATTCGATGCCGGCTGGCAGATTTCCTTCGAGGCTGATCTCAAGACGCCGCGCGCCGCGGATGCCCGTGTGGCCTCCTACCCGCCGCGCTCGCTGATCGTCGATGAGGGCGACGAGACGACCAATGTCTATGAGGTCGTGGAAGGGGGTGTGCTGCTGTTCAAGCTGCTGCCCGACGGGCGCCGCCAGATCATCGAGGTGCTCGGTGTCGGCGATGTGTTCGGCCTCGCGCCCAACGGCGTCTCCGATGTCGGCGCCGAGACGCTGACCAAGGCGCGCGTCGCGGTCTATGAAAAGCGTCGCGTGGATGGCGATGCGGCATTGCGCGACCGGATCTTCTCCCGCCTGCGCTCCCAGCTCTGTGCGCTGCACGATCACGCCCTGCTTCTGGGGCGGAAATCCGCACAGGAGCGGGTGGCGACCTTCATCATGCGGCTGGTGCCCGGACGTGGGGGCCATGCCTGCAGCGGCCCGCTCGCGGGCTGTGACGAGACACATGTCGATCTGGCCATGACGCGCCAGGAAATCGCGGATTATCTGGGTCTCACGATCGAGACTGTCAGCCGCGCCTTTTCCGCGCTGCGTCGCGCCGGCACGATCGCCTATGATCGTCAGGATCGTGTCGCGATCCCCAGCGTCTGCCGGCTTTGCCGTCTGACCGGCTCGCATTGACGTGCGGCGGTTCTGATCGAACCGATCGCGATCCGTCGTTTTCGACCGTCTTCGAGACCGCTTCGCGAGAGGCGGTCTTTTCTTTTGGGCAATAAAGCGGGATAAGTAGAGCGCCCGACGCGACTCCCCCGAGATCACGCCGGGCGCTCACGGCGGTCTGTCGCCTGGTAGCGTTCCGCCGTGAGCACCTTTTTAGCGCATGGCGCGAGAGCCTCATTGATCGATCGCAAGGCGCAGCAGAATTGTGAACATCCGTTTTTATCGTCGCGCCGCCCTTTCGACCGGTCAACTCGTTGCCGCGATTGCCTTCGGTGGCCTGTTCCACAGCCTCGGCATTCCGGCGGGATGGCTCTCCGGTGCCATTGTCGGCGCGATCGTCTGGGGCGCGATTCTGCCCTCGGAGGTGGCTGACGAGGCGCGTTTGCCGCGTCCGCTGGTCGAATGGGCCATGATTCTCGCCGGTGTCGTTATGGGGGCGGGGATCACGCCGGAGGCGCTCGCCACGATCGGCGCCTATCCGCTCAGCCTGCTCGCTCTGCTGCTCGCCGTGGTTTGCGTCACTCTCGCTTGCACCGCTTTTCTGATGCGCTTTCACGGCTGG
>PXAW01000055.1 GCA_003567055.1 Hyphomicrobiales bacterium | reverse complement strand
TTTTTCTTTGTTGCGGCATGTCAAGGGATACAATGACCGATACGCCAAAACGCGACAAGATCGTGGTGCGCAACCTCTACAAGGTCTTCGGTGATCGCCCCCAGGAAGGGATGAGGCTGATCCGCGAAGGGCACGACAAGGACGAGATCTTCGCGCAGACCGGCCAGACGGTCGGCGTCGTCGATGCCGGTTTCAACATTCGCGAAGGCGAAATCTTCGTGATCATGGGTCTGTCCGGCTCGGGCAAATCGACCATGGTCCGGATGTTCAACCGTCTCTACGAGCCGACTTCCGGCGCGATCGAGATCGACGGAGAGGACATCACGAAGCTCAGTGACGAAGGCCTGCGCAAGCTGCGCCGCGACACGGTGAGCATGGTTTTCCAGTCCTTCGCGCTGATGCCCCACATGAAGGTCATCGACAATGTTGCCTTCGGGCTCGAGCTCGGCGGGATCTCGCGTCAGGAGCGCCACCAGCGCGCCATGGCGGCGCTCGATCAGGTCGGCCTCGCGGCCAATGCCGAGAGCTATCCGGATGAACTCTCCGGCGGCATGCAGCAGCGCGTCGGGCTCGCCCGGGCGCTGTGCGCCGATCCGCCGATCCTCCTGATGGACGAGGCCTTCTCCGCGCTCGACCCGCTGATCCGTTCCGAGATGCAGGACGAGCTCCTGATGCTCCAGGAGGAGAAGCAGCGCACCATCATCTTCATCAGCCACGATCTCGACGAGGCCATGCGCATCGGCGACCGCATCGCCATCATGCAGGGCGGCGTCGTGGTCCAGGTGGGCACGCCGGAGGAAATCCTGAAGAATCCGGCCAATGATTACGTGCGCTCGTTCTTCCGCGGCGTCGATGTCTCCAAGGTGCTCACCGCCCGCGACATCGCGCGCCGCACCCAGGTGACGCTGATCGACAAGCCCGAGCAGGGCCCGCGCGCGGCGATCCGCACCCTCGAAACCCACGATCGCGAATACGGCTACGTCATCGGACGCAATCGCCGCTTCCTCGGCGTGGCGAGCCTCGCGACCCTCGACGAGGCGCGCAAGGCCGACCAGCCGCTGGAGAAGGCGCTCTTGCCCGAATGCCCGACCATCGCACCGGAGACGCATCTGGGTGAGTTGATGAATGTCGTGGCGACCACCCCCTATGCCGTGCCCGTCGTCGACGAGAGCGGGCGCTATGCCGGCGCCGTCTCGCGTTCGGCGCTGTTGCAGGCGCTCGACAACATGATCGGCGACGAAAAGCCGGCCAATGCGGCAATCGCCGATCCGGCCCCCGCCCCGACCGAAGCCCGGGAGGGCGTGTGACATGAACGCCCAATTCAACCCGCTTCGCCCCTTCGATACCTGGCAGCTGCCGTTCAATGACTGGGTCGGCGATTTCTTCAACTGGATCTCCGGCGCACGGAATTTCTTCCGCGCCATCCGCCAGCCGGTCGACTGGGTGCTCGACACCGTCGAGAGCACGCTGCAATTCCTGCCGCCGACCCTGATGATCGCGCTGATCGCGCTGATCGCCTGGCAGCTGGTGGGGCCGCGTCTGGCCATCGGTTCGTTCCTGAGCCTGTTCTTCGTCGGCCTGATCGGAGCCTATCCGCAGGCGATGACGACGCTGGCCCTGGTGCTCACCGCCGTGGCCTTCTGTGCGGCGATCGGGATCCCGCTCGGCATCCTCGCCTCGCGCAGCGATCGCTTCGAGCAGGGTTTGCGCCCGGTTCTCGACACGATGCAGACCACGCCGGCCTTCGTCTATCTCGTGCCGATCGTGGTGCTGTTCGGTATCGGCAACGTGCCGGGTGTGATCGTGACGATCATCTTCGCCGTGGCGCCGCTGATCCGTCTCACGAATCTCGGCATCCGCCAGGTTCCCAAGGACGTGATCGAGGCCGCACTCGCCTTCGGCGCCTCGCAGCGCCAGCTGCTCTGGCGGGTGCAATTGCCGCTGGCCACGAAAACCATCATGGCCGGTGTGAACCAATCGCTGATGCTCGCATTGTCGATGGTGGTGATCGCGTCGATGATCTCCGTCGGCGGGCTCGGCCAGATGGTGCTGCGCGGCATCGGACGCCTCGATATGGGGCTCGCCGTGATCGGCGGTATCGGGATCGTCGTGCTCGCGATCATCCTCGACCGCATGACCCAGGCCCTGGCCCAGAGCGAGCGCGAACGCGGCGGTCAGCGCATGCTCGATCGCGGGCCGATCGGCCTCGTGCGCCGGCTCACTGCCGGCAATGGTAACGGCAATGGCGATGGCAAGCCCGCAACGGCTTCCGAGCCGTCCACACAGCCTGCGAGCGGCAAGGCCGCCGCCTGATCCCTTTTCGGCGCGCATCGCAGCCTGCGGCGCGCGCCGCCGGATGCCTCATCGGCTGCGGCTTGCGTCGCGGCGGGCATCCTTTGCCGGTCTGCCGTTCAGACCCGCAAGCAAAGACCAATCCGAACGGACACAAGGAGTCATCATGACCAAGCATTTCCGCACCGTCAGCGCCATGGCGCTCGCCACCGCGATCGGCTTTTCCGCCAGCGCGGCCCAGGCCGACGAGCACATGCCCGGCGAGGGCGTGAGCGTCCAGCCGATCACCTCCGGCATCGCCGAGGAAATCTTCCAGCACGAAATCCTGTTCGAGGGGCTGCGCCGGCTCGGCTACGATGTCGATGATCCGCTCGAAGCCGAATATGCCGTGATGCACGTGGCACTCGGCCAGGGCGATGCCGACTTCACCGGCGTGCACTGGAACCTGCTGCACGAGGAATTCTACCAGAATGCCGGCGGCGACGCGCAATTCGTCAAGATGGGCAACCTCATCGCCGACGTGTTGCAGGGCTACCTGATCGACAAGGCGACCGCCGACGAGCACGGCATCACCAATCTCGAGCAGTTGCAGGATCCGGAAATCGCCGCGATCTTCGATGCCAACGGCAACGGCATGGCCGATCTCACCGGCTGTAACCCGGGCTGGGGCTGCGAGCTCGTGATCGAGCATCACCTTCCGGAATATGGCCTCGGCGACACCGTGCGCCACAACCAGGGCAGCTATTTCGCCCTGATGGCCGACACCATCGCGCGCTTCGAGCAGGGCGAGCCGATCCTCTACTACACCTGGACGCCGCTCTGGGTTTCGGGCGTGCTGGTGCCGGGTGAAGACGTCGAGTGGCTGGAAGTGCCCTATACCTCGCTCCCGGGCGATGAAGACGCCACCGAGGCGGAAACTTCCGCCGATGGCCGCAATCTCGGCTTCGCCGTGGACGATATCCGCGTGCTCGCCAATCGCGACTGGGCCGAGGCCAATCCGGCTGCCGCGCGCTTCCTCGAACTGGTCGAAATCGACATCAACGATGTCTCCGCCCAGAACCTGCTGATGCGTGAGGGCGAGGATTCCATGTCCGACATCCAGAATCACGTCGATGCCTGGATCGAGGAAAACGCCGATGCGTTCGAGGGCTGGGTCGCAGAAGCGCGCCAGGTCGAGTGATCGCCTGACACGCGGCGCGATGCGCCTTTGACATGATGCGGGCGGTGCCATCACGGCGCCGCCCGTTTTCGTTCAGGAGAGCGTTCGCGGATCACCGTAGCGACCGGTCCAGTATTTCTTCAGACCATCGCCGATGGCACCGAACAGCATCAGCAGCGAACCGGTGATGAACAGCCAGACCCCGAAGGTCAGCCAGCCGTCGAAGGCGGGCAGGAAGAAGATCGAGCCGACGAAGAACGTTGCATTGCCGACCACACCGATGCTGATATGGACCCATTCATATTCCACCAGAAACCGGTGCAGCGCGCGCATTCTGTCCATATTGCCAGGCTCCTCGACGTCGTTTCCCTGCTCGTTCCGGCTTGCCTTGTTTCCTGCTTCCGCGCAAGCCGGCGACGCGATGGCGCAGGAATTGTCGGAATGTTGCTAC
>PXAW01000431.1 GCA_003567055.1 Hyphomicrobiales bacterium | reverse complement strand
TTCAGGCCGCGCCGCTGCGGGGCGAGCTTCAGGGTATGGACGCCGCCGCGCTCGGCCTCGTTGGCAGTGACGATCCAGGGATTGCGGGCCTGCAGCCAGGGCCGCCCGATCCGCGACCAGACAAGCAGCCCGACCCAGCCGACGGTGACGCCGATCCAGAGGGCGCGCTTGTCGGCTGCGGCAGTATAGGTACCCACGCCGAGGACATGCGCGACGGCTGCGGCAAAGCCGATCACCGCAAGCGCGACATGCAGATAGCGCCACCATTCATAGGGCAATCTCAGCCATTTGCGGAATTGCGAACTGATCACCAAGGCGATGAAGCAGGTCAGCGCGACGCGCCCGGAGGTCAGCTCCCAGCGGGCCTCGAGCGGGTTCAGGACGCCCAGCGCCGGCTGGTACCAGATATAGAGAATGCCGAAATGCGCCAGCATGAGCGCGAGCGCAGCCCAGCTCAGATAGCGATGGCACAGATAGACGATATCCGCGCCGAAGGGATGCGTCAGCCAGCGCAGCCGCCCGGTCAGCGCGAATTGCAGCGCCGCGAGAGCCAGCGCGCCGAAACCGAGCCCCATCGAAAACGCCCAGAGGAATTCACTCGCCGGCGGTCGTTCGCCGGTCAGCAGGACGATGAAGGGCAGGGCGAGAGCCAGCATGGCGAGCGCGATCAGGGACATCGCCCAAAGCTTCACCGTGAAGGGGCGTTCGCGTATGGGCGGAAGGGTCGCGGCTGTGGCTTCGCCGGCTTTGTCGTGACTGTGCATTGCGAGTGAAACGAGCGAACAGCGCGAGCGTTCCCGTCAAATCTTCCGCAGGCACAGGATCACCCGATCCCGTGATCATGCGATCAGCCGGGCACGTTATCACGGGATCGGCTGATCACGAGAGGGCTGATCACGGGACGGCGCGTTCGGCGATCTGCGTCGGGATTGGAACACGATCCGGGCGCACTGCGTTGAGAGCGTGGCGGTGAGCCGAAAGGTCATCCCCGCGTCAACGCGCTTGCTGGGGGCGAGTACCATGCCAGAATACGAACCGTATTGCGGTCCAGCGCCGACGCCGGATACGCTTCTCACGAGCTGGAATTCCGATCCGGTTCTGCTCTCCGCCCTCGCCGCTATCGGCATTGCGGGGATGTGGCGCCTGCGTGAGGCGCATCCCGCCGATGCGGGCTTGCGCCGGGGCGCCTTCGCGCTGGCGGGAGCCGCAACCTTCATCGCCTTTGTGGCGCCGCTCTGTGCGCTGACCGTGGCCTTGTTCTCCGCGCGTACGCTGCATCATCTGGTCCTGCTCGGTGTCATCGCGCCGGCGCTCGCGATTGCGTTCCCCTTCCGCTGGCGCGCGACTTCGGTAAGCTTTCTCGCGGTTTCCGGCGTGCTCTGGGCCTGGCATGTGCCTGCGGTCTATACCGCCACGTGGAACCATGATGCACTCTACTGGCTGATGCAGATCGCGCTGATCGGAACCGCCTGGGCCTTCTGGAGCAGCGTCCTCGCCAATGCCTTCGACACGCGTGATGATGCGCTGGAGACGCTTTCCGCCAGCGCTGCGGTGGCCGGTCTCGCGGGGCAGATGGGGCTGATCGGCGCGGTGCTGACTTTCGCGCCGCAGATCCTCTATCCCGAACATCTCGCGCTCACAGCCCCGTTCGGCCTGACGCCGCTGGCCGATCAGCAACTCGCCGGCCTGATCATGTGGGTGCCGGGCATGCTGCCGATGGCGGTGCTGACGGCCTTCCTGCTGCGGCGCAGCTGGAGCCGGGGATTTGCCGCATGATCGCGCTTCTCAAGGCGTTGCATATCGCCGCGCTGTCGATCTGGTGCGCAGGCCTCATGCTGCTGCCCGTTCTGATGCATTTCAACGGGCGCGGCGAAGCCATCCGGCATCAGGAAGGCTATGCGCTGTTCCGGCGGATCAGCCATTTCGGCTATACGATGGTGATCACGCCCGCCGCCATCATCGCCGTCGCGGCCGGGACCGCGCTCATTCTCATGATGGAGCTGGTCTCGCCATGGCTGCTGGCCAAGCTCGTCGCCGTCTGCGGCATGGTGCTCGTCCACGCCTGGCTCGGGCATCTGATCGTGAGGAGCGGGGAGGGGGCCGGCGATTATCGCATGCCCCCGCCCCTGATCGCCCTCGTCCTTGGCGTTCCGCTGATGCTGACGGTGCTCTGGCTGGTACTTGCAAAGCCCGATCTGACCGGTCTGACCGCCCTGCTGCCGGGCTTCCTGCTCGAGCCTCAGGGCCGCGACTTGCCCGGCATCTTGACGCCGATCTGATAATCGAAAACGAGTTTGCCGCCATGCCAACCGGTAATACCTGTCATTCCCGCTGCGACGAAGGACAGCAACAGACCCCAGGGCAACACCGCGCCCTCGGGATCGCCGATGCGCAGCAACCAGTTGGCGGCGAGGATCGAGAGCAACATCACCGCGAGGATGAAATGCGTCCAGCTGGCGGAACGGATGCGGATGGCGGGGACAATCAGCAGTTCCACCGTGCCGGTTACGCCGGCGAGCACGCCCATCATGAAGGCGCCGAAAGCGGCCCAGCCGGCGACCCGCGTCCAGAACACATCCGCCGTCCACCAATAGATGAGATCCGCGCCGAGGACGCACATGGTCAGCGCGATCGGGAAGGCGACGAGCATGGCGTGGAGCGGGTGGCCGGCAATGGCGATCTTGGATTCCGTATCGTAGAGCGCGCGCCGTTCCTCGATCGGATCGACCAGCGTCTGATGCGCGGTTTCGCGATGCTCTTCAGCCATATGCATATGCTCCCTGATGTCCTGCCTCGCCCGATCAAGCGTTTGGCCCCGCTTACGGTTCCGCTCGGCCTCGCGGGATGCGATGGCGGCCTCTCCGCCCTTGCGCCGGCGGGGCCGGTCGCCGCCGACATTGCCTGGCTGTGGTGGGCATTGTTCGCCGGGGCGACGCTTCTGACACTCTTCGTCCTCGTGCTCCTGGCGCTGGCCTTCGGCCCGCCCCGCGCGGTTTCCGAGCGCCGCTGGACGCACGGGCTCGGCCTGTGGTTCTCGCTCGGCGTGCTGACGACCGTGCTCGGCACCGGCCTCTGGGTGGGCGAGCGTATCCTGCCGCGCGACGATGATGCAATCGAAGTGCATGCCCATGCCTATCAATGGGGCTGGCGCTTCACCCAGCCGGGGGCGGATGGCCCGGTCGAGACCGAGGGCGTGCTGCATATTCCGGCGAACCGTCCGGTCGATGTTCTCGTCACCACGGAGGATGTCATCCACGCATTCTGGGTGCCGCGACTTGCGGGCAAGATCGACGCAATACCGGGGCGCACCAACAGGTTACGGCTGGAAGCTGATACGCCGGGTACATTGTCGGGGATCTGTGCCGAGTTCTGCGGCATCGGCCATGCCGGCATGCGTTTCGAGGTGATCGTCCATGCCGGCGAGGATTGGCCGGACGCGCTCCCGCAAGCCACGGGAGGTGTCGATGAGTGAGACGAAACCCATGTCCGACATCACGCCCAATGCCCCGCAACGCGCGCTCGCCCTGCATCGCGGGCTCGACCGGGTCTGGCGCAACGATACCGGCTGGTGGGGGCAGATCACCGCCGTCAACCATACGACGCTGGGCCTGCGCTTCATGGGGACGGCGCTGGTCTTCTTCGCCATCGGCGGCATTCTGGCGATGCTGATCCGCGCGCAGCTCGCGACGCCGCAGGGCGCGTTCCTCGATACGGATCTCTATAACCAGATCTTCACGATGCATGGCAGCATCATGATGTTTCTCTTCGCCATCCCGATGCTGGAAGGGCTGGCGATCTACATGCTGCCGAAGATCCTGGGGACCCGGGACATGGCGTTTCCGCGCCTCACGGCGCTGGGTTACTGGTGCTATCTCTTCGGCGGGCTGATCCTGCTGATCGCGCTGT
>PXAW01000084.1 GCA_003567055.1 Hyphomicrobiales bacterium | reverse complement strand
GGCCGGTGCCGTCCGGCTCGGGCGGCGATGGTCGCGGATCGGGTTGCGCGTGCGGGAATGGGATCTGGACATGGTCGCCTCAGGGGGTCGTCGTCTGACGCGGAATGCCGAAGCGCACGACGGTGAGACCCCGACGATCCTCGTCGAGCTCATCCTCGCCGAGATCGGCATCCGCCAGGGACCGCAAGGCCAGGGATACATGACCGGTGCGCTGTGCCAGCGTGACGACCTCGGCCTGGGCCGGGGTGAGCTCCAGTGTCGCGGTTTCACCATCGGCGCTGGGATTGCCCTGCGAATCCGTCTGCACATTCTTGCCAATGGCCAGGACGCGAATGTTGCGCAGCAGGATTTCCGTTGCCTGCTGATCGCCCTGACCGCCGGCATCGTCGGTTCGGAAGGTGCGCAGCACGTCGACCCGGTCATTGGGCAGGATGAAGCCGCCGGCCGTCGATGACCCGCGCGTATCGATCGAGATCGCGACTGCGCGCTTTCCTGCGGGAAGAATCGCCGACATGAAGCCGCCGTTCTCCGACTGGATCAGCCGCTCGCGGCGGATCGGCTCACCGGCGAGGATCTGGCTTCGCGCCAGGGAGCCGGCAATCTCATCGAGGGAATCGGGGCCACCCGATCGGGTGATCAGTCCGACCGGGACCGAATCGGCGGGCCAGGACTGCCAGCGCAGATCCGCGCGGTTGAGGCGTCGCCCCATTGGCAGATCGGCCGATGCGACCAGGACTTCCGTCGTGGGCGCCGATGGCTCGGTCACGGTGACGACTTCTCTGGGAGGCGGCGGCTCGTTGCCGCCGCGCATCAGAAACATAGCGCCGATACCGGCGGTGACGGCGATGCCGAGGACGACAATCTGGGCTCGTTTCATGGCAGTTAAAATCCACGCGTCGCTTGTGTTGACCCCTGGATTCGAACACGCAAACGTCAACTTATGGTTAATCAGACGTATCAATCCCCCGAAACGGGCAAAAAAAATCAACCGAGGGGTGCGTCTATCTGAGGCTCTGTTCCTTTTGCGGGAGCGATTTCAAGCCTTTAAGGCCCGCCGTCGATACAATTTTTGATTATTTTTCTGAACGCGGCCCGGCAGGCTGATCGGGCAAGGAGCGCGCAGTCGGACGTGCCCCGAGCAGAGCCGTCATGATCTGCTGCGTCTTGCTCTGGTTCGTCAGGGGCGGGTTTTCGCGCGCGAGAGGTGGCGATCGCCCGGTTTGCTGGCTCAGGACGCGCTGTGCTCAGGGATCGACCTCGCCGCCTTGGAGGGCGACGGCGATGTTCTCGCTCACGAATGCATAAAGGTCGAATATCTCGGCGCCGACACTGCGTGCTCCGGCGACCACGACGACGGTCAGAATCACCGCGATCACGGCATATTCCGTGGCGGTCGAGCCCGATTCGTCAGCGATAATACGCGCAAGCACGGCTTTCACATCAACCTCCATGTGTCGGTGGTGCGCCTTGGCGCGCTTCCAGAGGTTCGACCTGCTAGAGGTAGTGTATGATCAGGGCGCACTACGACGATGAGCGAAGAGTGCGATGAGTTGCAGCAGATGACGCAGCGCGTCGCAGCCGACGCGCTGCCATGTACAGCCTGAACCGTCAGGCCTTACTCATTAATCGCCGGCGCCGCCGATGGCGGTCGAGACGGCCTCGAAGGTGCTGTCGAGTTCTTCGCCGAGCAGACGCAGGGCGCCGATGATCACGACGGCGATGAGGGCAGCGATCAGGCCATACTCGATGGCGGTGGCGCCGGATTCGTCATTGGCGAAACGGGAAAAAAGGTTCTTCATGGTCGATAAGCTCCTGTCACGGTTGCCTGTTGAAATCCTCCGTCGTCGTGCCGCAGCACGCCGCCGAGGACGAGGGACAATGTAGGAGGGCTCTGTTTCAATGAAGTTAATTTCATCGTCGAAACAAATTAATACTTGAAATCAGGCCCGGATGGTTAACAAATCTCTGAGTAATTATTTGATAGGGATGTTTACACCTCCATAGTATAACGGCGAATGCACAAAGTCATTCAGGAATAATCAATCGTTAACATGCAGTCGAGCAATCCGCTGCATTAGACAGCATGCGATGGCCCGGCGCTAATCTGCGCAAATTCATTTATAACAGCATTTGATTCAAAATGCCACTTTTGCGTGAAAAAAATCGGACAATGCCCGGTAGTTAGTCATTCATTCACCATTCCGGGTTAGAACCGCAGGGTGATTCAAAGAGACCGCGAAGTGAGCGAAACCATGGCGCCTCGGCTGAACCGTGTAATCCGTCCCGCCCGCCTGACCCGTCCGCTGGGCATTGCGATCGTGTCCGCTGCCGCACTGGCGCTCTTCACCGCTGACCGGTCGCCCTGGCAGGCGACGGCGCAAGAGGCTGCGGTGCAAGATGCGACGGCGCAAGAGGCCGCGATGCAGATGCAAGAGGGCGGCGCGCCGGACATGCGCGTGGCGCAGGCGGCGCCCCCCGCGCCTGCGGCTCCCCGCAACGTCAGAGACGCCCCTCTCGCCGGCGGAGATTCGCGCATGCAGAATCCGCCCGAAGGCAGCCAGGCGGAAGCGGTCGCGCCCGCAGCGCAGACCATTTCGATCCCCGCCGGTGCTGCCGCGACTGCCCCCGGCTCGGGCGCGACCGTGGAAAACGGCGCCTTCGTCGTCCATGTCGATCATGCCAAGGTCGTGCGCCTTCCCGAGCGCACCCAGACGGTGATCGTCGGCAATCCGATCATCGCGGACGTCACGGTCCAGCGCAACGGCATCCTCGTGGTGACGGGCAAGAGCTTCGGCTCCACCAACATGATCGCCCTCGACGGTTCGGGTGCATTGCTGGCTGAATCGATGATCAGCGTGCAGGCCCCGCAGGATTCGGTGGTGACGGTCCAGCGCGGGCTCAATCGCGAATCCTATTCCTGCACACCGACTTGCCAGCCCTCGCTGCAACTGGGTGACAATCCCGGCTTCTTCGATGGCGTCGGCGCGCAGGCCACGCAGCGGAATGAACTCGCCACCCGCCGCTGATAGGTTCCGCGCCATCCTGCGACATGACGACTTCCCGATATGGCCGTCGCGTTCCACGGAGCGCGGCGGCTTTTCAATCGGGGCTATAGAGAATATATCTGGGTATATTTTCCAATTATATAAAATCTAATTTTATTAACCTTTACGGCTAATTTATATATGCAAATTATCACAATTTTTGGTAATATGACATAGAACCGTCCCGGGTTTCATCATTCCGGATAACGCTCGGGCAATCATTTCGCGCTATCGAGTATCGTTCTCACGATGTGGGTCCGGCTTGGCCAGTGCCGGGGATCGGTTCCGTGAGCAGACGAGGATTGGGTCGATGAATTGTGAGCAATCGCCTGATGCGCCCGATATCTGTCGGGCAGAGGGGCCTGACGGAGATACCGGTCAGGCAGCGCCGAAGCTTCGCGAGCGCACGCGCCGTGAGAGTCTGCGGCGGCGGCTGATCCTGCGGCACTTTCTCAAGAATCGCGAGGGTGCGACGGCGGTCGAGTTCGCGCTGGTGGCGCTACCCTTCTTCGGTATCATTTTCGCCATCATCGAAGTCGCATTGACCTTCTGGGTGACCCAGGTGCTGGAAAACGCCGTCGCCGATGCCTCCCGGCAAATCTATACCGGGCAGTTCCAGAGCGCGGGCGGACAAAGCGCGGATGCGTTTCGCGACGAGATATGCAGCCGGGTGACGGCCCTGTTCAACTGCAATGATCTCGTCCAGGTCGATGTCCGCTCCTTCCCGAATTTCCCCGGCGCAACGCTGCCGCCCCCGGTCACGCCCGAGGGCGAATTCGACGCTTCCGATTTCAGTTACCAGCCTACGGGCCCCGACGAAATCGTCGTGGTGCGTGCCGCCATGAACTATCCGGCTTTCGTCGG
>PXAW01000395.1 GCA_003567055.1 Hyphomicrobiales bacterium | reverse complement strand
AGATCTATCATGCCCCGGCCTACCACGAGGTGGTGACGGTCGGTGAAGTGCTGATCAACAAGAATACCTGGGAGAGCCTGCCGGAGGATCTGCAGAACATCTACGAGCTCGTCACCGAAGTCTCGATGTTGCGCTGGGAGCAGAAGCAGCAGCGTCAGGATGCGATCCATATGGGCCGTATGGCCGAGGCCGGTGTCGAATTCCGCCGCACGCCGGATGACGTGCTGGAGCAGAGCCTCGAAGTCTGGCACCGGATTCTCGAAGAGGATTACACCAGCAACCCGGCCTTCAAGCGGCTCGTCGATTCCCAGCTGGAATGGGCGTCGCACGTAGTGCTGGCCAAACGTATCCTCGAGCCGGATTTTCATGCGCTCGCGGATATCTACTGGGGCCCCGACGGGTTCATCGCACAGGCCGGGTTCCTCGACTTCGAGTGGACCGTGCCGGATTTCTACGCCACCTACGCGGACTGATCTGGTGAGGGCTTGATCACCCGGAAACCGGAGATGTGAAGGGGCGACGTTGCAAGGCGTCGCCCCTTTTGCTCGGGAAGAAGGCGAGATCAGCGTTATTTCTGCTCAGGCTTGATCGTAGATGTACCACCGCCGATCTGATCGACCCCGATTTCCTCGGCACCCTTCGACGCCGGGACCGTCTGTTTCTCCTCGCCGGGCCGGCCCCGAAAGCGGATGCCGGCGCGATCGCGCATATTGCCAAAGGCCCTGGCCTGCAGATACGGCGCGAGGAACCACGCGATCGGTATCGCGAGGATGAATGTCGAGGCTGTCGCGATCGGGATCAGCGTAGCCGAATGGGGAGTCAAAGCCGGTATCGTCAGGATCGGCACGAGCTTCAGCCCGAAGAGGACTGCGTTGACCGGAAGATAGACCAGCGCGGCGACGATGAGGCGCTTGCGCATGACGTCCCTCCTTTCTCTGTGCGGGTCAACGCATAGAAGCGCGCAGAGTTTCCGAAAATCGGCCACGCTTCCGGCTGCGCCCGGCTCCGACCGGCGATTCACGCGCGGCGCGCAAGATTTTTCATGGCAGGCATGACGCAATTGAAGAAAGTTTGATTTAGTTTATAACTGTGCTATTTTGACACATTCGTGGTCAATGTTGAGACATTTCAGCCTGTAACGTCCGGCAGGCTCCGGTTTAGGCCTGGGTCTTGCCCGGAAATGATACAGTCTACGCAAATCAAATACACGCATCCATCGACTTCATCTTGAGTTGTGTTGCGTTTTATCAGTGATGCATAAAATTTTAATCGTGAAAGAAACAAAGAGTTCGCAGATTTTTCCGAAAGTCAGCGCCAGTGATCATGGAGGCGCTCACATGAAACGCTTCATTTCCGACACGCGCGGCAACGTGGCGATGATCTTCGGGTTGACCCTCGTCCCGATCATGGGATTTGTCGGCGCCGCGCTCGATTACAGCCGCGCCACGGCTTTGCGCGAGGAATTGCGGCTGTTTGCCGATCAGACGGCGCTCAACGTCGCGCATGCGGGAAACCCTGCTTCGGCCCCGGCCATTCTCGCGAATGCCGAGGAGAAACTGCGGGGAAAGCTGCGCGAGAATCTCGACGACGTGCGCATGCAGGGCAGCTGGCTCGACGGCGCGCATTACCAGGTGACGATCACTGCCGATCTGCGTTCATCGCTCCTCGCCGGCGTGCCGGGCATGCCGAAATCGATTGCGGCCGAGGTGGTCACGATCGTGCACCGCATTCCGCCGACCTATCGCGTGCTGCCGCCTGACATGTCGATGCTCGATCCGGAAGCGGGCGATTACAACCGCATCTACATGTATTGCTACGATCCGGCCAAGGCCGCCGAGCCCGGCGCCGATCCGGATGAATTCCGCACGCAGTTCACCGCCATCGCCGATAATTCATCGACCACGGTCTATGATGCCGATCTGCCGGAATGCGGTTCGGGTGAGCATGTCTCATACAAGCTGCGCAACGTGCGCGGTGCGCGCACCAGCCCCAATGCCTGGGACGACCCGTCGCGGGAGGTGTATTTCTACTATACCGATACATTGCTCGATCCGAATACGCGCGTGCTGGAGCACGATGTCCAGGGCTATCGCGTGCGCCACGGGCACACGTTCGAGAAGATCGATATGGAGGGCGTCGGCCTGCTCGAGACCGTGAATTGCCGCAATATGGAAGAGTGCAAGGTCGAGACGGATGGCGGCGTCATCCCCTATCCGCACAGACACCGCACCCCGGAGCAGGCAACGGCTGCCTGTGAGGAAGGGCAGTATATGTATTTCGGCTGGGAGGATCGTCCGGTCTATCCGCCCGGCCACCCGCGCCATGGCCAATGGACGGATGCTGATTTCGACGATATCCGCCTGATCGTTTCCTGCCCCGAAATCATCGAGACCGATCGCATGGTGCGCCTCGTGCAATGACCCCTATGCCGTGACAAGCAGCGCGCGGCCCATGCGATCATGACGCCCGGATCCTGCCCCGATCCGGGCGTCTTCCGTTTCGCCGGCGGTGCGGTCGTTGCGTATCCGGAGGCGATGACGCAACGGCAAGTGTTTCTATATTCAAGGTAGCATAATTTTTATAAATGCCTTCTATCAAGGTGCGCATGAGTATCTTTGATGGTGGTTCGCCGATCATGCATGCCTTGCTGCGAATGTCCGCGTATCGTCGCCCGGATGCCACCGATCGCGACCGGCTCGGTCTCGATACGCGTGGAAACGTCGCGATCCTCTTCGCCCTGCTGCTCGTGCCCGTTGCCGGGCTCGCGGGAGCGGCGCTCGATTACTCCCGCGCTCATTCGCTGCGGAGCGAGATGCGCGTTCTGGCCGACAGCACCGCGATCGCGATCGCCATGGCCAATGACCCGCAGCGTACGGCAATGTTGCAGGAGCAGGCGCGTCAAGCGGTGCTCGCGCGCCATGACGGGCGCGTGGAGAATGTCACTGTGACCGGCGAATGGGTCGACGAGATGCATTACCGCATCCGCATCGAGGCGGATCTGTTCGCCACGCTGACCGCCGCCATGCCCGGCATGTCCCGTTCGCTGACCGCAGGAGTGGAGACGGTCGTACGCCGCCCGCCCATGGTGCAGGTGATGCCGCCGCCGGATTTCCAGCAGCTCAACCACGAGGCAGCCGATTACAACCGCGTCTATTCCTATTGCTTCAACCCGGACCGGGCCGGCGAGGATGACAACGGGCGTCGCAATTTCGTGCCGCTGGCGGATAACGCGACGCCGCCGACAGTCTACGATCAGGGCTTTGCGACATGCGGGCCGGGTGAATATATCAGCTTCAAGCTGCGCAATGTGCGCAGCGCCCGGTCCAACCCCGAGCAATGGGACGATCCAAGCCGGCGGGTGCACATCTATTACGCCGATGCGACGATCAACCCCGTAACCGGTGTGCTCGAGCACGATTTCTCCGGCTATCGCCTGCGCAATGGCTGGCGTTACGAAGAGATGGATCTCGTGAAGCGCAACCTCGAAACCGTGGTCTGTCCGACGCTGGAGCTTTGTGTGCGCGAGGATGAGGGCGGGATCCTGCCCAATTACGAAACCCACCGCGATCCGGAGATCGCCGACGAGCCCTGCGAGCCGGGAATGTACATGTATTACGCATGGGAAGATCGAAGCCAGGGCTATGGCTGGACGGATTACGACTTCAACGACATCCGCCTCGTCATTGGCTGTCCGACCTTCGAGGAAGCCGGCGGCGGGCTGATCCGGGTGGTGCGCTGAGGCGCTCCGCGATTGCGCGCATCCATCTGCCGGAGCGGCGCGTAAGTTGATACCGTAAGACAGTTCACACGGTATCGGGGCGCATGATGGATCAGGCGGTGTTGGTGACGGGGGCGGCGAAGCGCATCGGGCGGGCGATCGCGCTGGCGCTGGCGGGCGAGGGCTACGCGGT
>PXAW01000048.1 GCA_003567055.1 Hyphomicrobiales bacterium | reverse complement strand
CTGGTCTTCGATCTCACTGGTCCGAAATACACTGATCTGGACATTCGTGGGCAATATCGCTTCTGTGCTGACTGCCGCGATTCAGAGCTCAATATGAAAATGCTGCAGGAAGCGATAAGACAGGCCAAAGCCAAAGAAGCCCAATCAAATCAGAACACCCATCCCACGAATACTGCCCCCAATTCCCACCAATGAGAGGAGAAGCCACCAATGAGTTCGAGCAAGCCAGGAGAGATATTCGGTCCTTCGAGCAAGTGGGGATGCCTGAGTTTCTCTTTCCTCTTCTTTCTGATGGTGTTCTCCGCCCTGTTCGTCTATTTCTACCTGCCCCTCACGAAATCATATAGAGAGGCCACAGTAGATTTCGCCCACCACCTCGAAGAAGGCAAGTGGTATCCAGTAAACACCTCATCTCGCCTATCTGAACATCCCGAAAGCTCATATACACCCATCAAAGCAGAAGTAAGGGGCAGAGTAATTGAGTTCTATGGTCCATATGCAATCATGGAAACGAGTGAATATCGAGAGCTTGAATGGGGGCTTGGAACACGACCCATTTCTGATTGGAGGCAGATGAGCAAGCGAGAATATAGAGTTCCCCGATATGAAGTGAGTTGGGAGATGGGAGGAATAGGGGATCTGATCTTTGGGATTATTGCTTTTCTCATAGCGGGTGGAGTGCAGAAAGCAATCAATAGTGCAGGAAGAGAGATAGTGAAGATAATGGCAGGAACAGGGGAGCAATATGGGCAGGGGAGATGGGATGGAGTTGAGGATTGAGTGGGTTTTCACGACAGCCCACATAGAGGAGAACGGATGGTTGGGGGACACGACGGATAATTTCAGACAGGATAGAAAGTGAGGGAGAAGAGATGGCGCGAAATGCGAGATTGGACTTGCTGATGGAGGTTTGTGGGTTGGGGCAGAATGAGTTGGCTGATATGGCGGGAATGGATAAGGCTGCAATGAGTAGAATCGTGAATGGAAAGAAGGAACCGAGTGGGAAACAGAGAGCGGCCATAGTGAGGGTATTGGAGAAGAGGATGAGGGAGGTGAGGATAGACTCAGTAATGATCTTTGGTACTTGAGAGGACGGTTTGCTTGCTCATCTTTCATTGCCTTCACAGCCCCAATCAGAGAAGACTGTCCTGATGTATCGTCAAGCCCCCCCAAAGCCCCATATGCCCCTATTACCCCTACTGCCCCAAATAGATCAGACAGCCTCAAAGCCCCATATGCCCCAAAGAAATCCTGCAGCCTCAAAGCCCCTGTTGCCCCCTATGAGATGATAGTTCTCATGGTTCCTTTGCTGCCCTTTCTTTGCTTGGATTGAATGGGGGTAAGGGAAAAGAGTGGCCATGGTGCACACTCTTTTCTGTGGGCTCCCATCTCCCTCCATTCCCTTCTCTCATGGAGGTCTCAGTTCAGCTTTACAGGAACTCTCCACCAGTCAGCACTCTGGTACATCACAAAGGGGCTTGTTGGGGCATAGGGGGGCAAGATGGTCTTAGCCAATCAAGTGGACAGAAGATCATCCTGCAGATATTGGTGGAGGGCATGAGAGGTAGAGGGGGAATTGATGGGGACCATGGCACTGAGGGGTGTCAACAAAGAGGAGAGCAATATGATTGAGCACACGAGATGGATGGCAGTGGTAGTCGTGATGATGTTGCTGTGTGGGGCTGCGCCTGCACAGCAGGTGCAGATGCTTGAATCTAACCTCGGCAATGAGGGTCCTGCATTTGAGGAGGGAATGACACCAAGTAGTCTCGGTTGGGGGGCAGATGATCAGGCATATCCTAACCGGTTAGTGGTTTACCCTCAGGATGGCTCAGAGTTGGTGTGGGTGCCTGCTGGTGAGTTCATGAGGGGGTCGACGGATGATGATGAGGATGCACCGCGCGGTGAGAAGCCTGCTCGCCGTGTGCGTATCACACAGGGTTTCTGGTTGGCAAAGCACGCCGTGACCAATGCTCAGTATCGTGCTTTCTGCGAAGCCACCCGTCGTGAGTTCCCCGCGAGAAGTCATCAGGGAGATGACCACCCGGTAGTCTTTGTCAGTTGGGATGATGCAGTTGCTTATAGTGAGCACTATGGACTGAGTCTCCCGACAGAGGCACAGTGGGAGTATGCGGCGCGGGGTCCCGAGAGCCTGAAGTACCCCTGGGGCAATGAGTGGGATGGAAGCAAGCTGTGTTGGGGTGAGAATCAGGGTCCTGATGGAAGAACTTTCCCGGTGGGCAGCTTCCCGCAGGGTGCAAGTTGGGTTGGTGCGCTGGATATGGTGGGGAACGTGAGCGAGTGGTGCGCGGACTGGCATCACCCGAACTACTACGCGAGGTCACAGGCAGACGACCCATCTGGACCTTCTGAAGGTGCAATTCGTGTGTTGCGCGGCGGCGCGTGGAACCGCATCGCGAGCAACTGCCGCGCGGCGGCCCGTAACGGCTTCACGCCCGACCGCACGCGCGACTTCCTCGGGTTCCGTGTTGTCAGGAGTTTTCGTTAAGTAGTTGAACTGGGTTGCTTCGCAACCGTTGGGTCTCTGAACTCTGTTCTCTGTTGGTATTGTCGATAAGCGATTTTGGAGGGCATGCCAGATCACAGACCCATGCGGTTGTGAGCACACGATATGCACCACACAGCGACCCGGCTTCGGTCGGGTTCGCTGTGTTTGGGGTGTAGAACAGCAAACCGTGTCATGACCGTTTTCCCCCTCCCATGTACACCACAATCCCCTCTAACCAGTTTCCATTCCCCCATATACCCAAACCCCCACGACCATCCAGAAAACTCCTTCTGCCTCCTTGTAGCTGTTGAGAACTGTTGAGTGGAATACCCTCTCATTCAGGACACCCCAAAGCCCCCAAGCCCCATACGTTGCTGACCCATCACCCAATGAAGGTCTGACTTGTACCCCCGCGAACTCTCCATCATCGAAGCAGGTACATCTGACATTGCCTCTGATTCTGCATTCAGGGGGTATTTGAATGACTGGAACGAGTTCCGCTGTTGAACAGGCAAGGGAGCTTCTTGAGGCGGAGGACTACGACGCTGCCATTGAGCTCCTGACCTCAAGAGGTGTGTCATCTGCTGAAATGATGTATGCCCTTGCAGATGCCTACTTCCTGAAGTTCGCATTGGCACCCACAGAGGATGAGGCCAGGTTAGCATGCCGCACAGCAATGAAGCTCTACCTCATGTGCTATGAAGAGTGCTCCGACCCTCGAATGGCCTGCCTGCGATGGGTTCAGTGTGCTCGAATGTTTGATGATGAGAGAGAACTGATTCGAGCCAAGGAAGCTGGTTTGGAGCATAAGGGTGGAGTGATCTTTATCCTCTATCACTACATCCTGAAACGGCAACGCCTCATGCGTGATTGGGGATGGCATGAGCTGCAGGGGGAACTTGAGGCTGTCAAAAGAGAGTGTGATGATCTTCTCGAAGAGGCCTTTCAGATGGACCCCGATGATCCCAATGTGCTCATATACAAGGCATCCAGCCTGACGCGGAAGAGAAAGTGGAAAGAGGCATATGAACTGCAACTCAGGGGCATCAACAGGCTATCGAATGAGGCTCGAACGCATCCTCGCTTTCCACATGTACTTGCCTGTGCCGCCCTGCTTGCTCTGATAGTGGGTGAGGATATGGAGACATATCTGGAATGGGCAAGAGAGTTGGATGCTGAAGATGAATGGGTGACGCTAGCGGAGGAAGTGAAGCAATGCAAGAGGCAGGCAGGAGTGAAGAGAGCCAAAGAACTCCTGAGTGGGGAGAGGGTACAACAGGAATCAATGGACAGTTGGCTTGCAGATGATGGCGCTGAGCTTGATGAGGTGGGGCAGAAGGGAAAGACGAAGAGGGAACCAGACAGGAAGAAGTCCTCGTACACATCTGACATCATAGAGCAGATGACGCCCGAGATGCG